>JAFRNO010000019.1 GCA_017430155.1 Kiritimatiellia bacterium
CCGGTGCGCCGCGTGCAGGCGATTCCCGCCGACGCGCCCGGCCGCGCGCCGGACTTCGTGCTGGACAATTACCGCGACATGAACGACTACTACAAGGCCGATCCCGCGCAGGTGGCGCGTTGCTGGAAGGGCGCGGACGACCTCTCCGCGAAGGTGTGGCTCGCGTGCGCAGATGGCGCGCTCCACGTGCGGGTGGAGGTGACGGACGATGTCCAAGCGCCTGGCGATGCCGTGGAGGTGGAGGTCCAGACGTCGGCCGGCGTCGTGCGCAAATCTCTTTCTGCGCCCGTGCGCGAGGGGAACGTCACGCGCTACGACTGCTCGTTCCCGCTGGCGGATTTGAAGATCGCCCCGCCGGAGGTCAAGTCGGGCTTCGGCTTCTCGATTCTCCTCCACGAGGACGACGGCAAAGGCCCCGACGGCGTGATGACCCTCCCGCCAGCTACGCTTGTCAAAGAGTGAGAGGGCCACCCAAATGAGAACACAGCACGGAACAATTCTTGTGGCGGTGGTTGCGCTCGCCGTCGGCGGTGTGGCGGGATGGTTCGCGGCAGGGGCGTGGGGAGGTGCGGCGGGCAGGGGGCTGCCCGCCCTACCAGACGACGGCGCAGGTTGTGATGTCAGTAGGGAGCGATCACCGAGCGCGCCAGACGGTAGGGCGCGTCGCCCCGCGACCGCCGCCGCCAAGCCCCGGCGCAAGGCACTGATACGCTCGTCGGCGGATGCCGAGGTGCAGAAGCGGATTCTTGAAAACAAAATAGGCTATCTCGAAAAGTGCATCGCGGCGGCGAAGGGTGGCGATGCTAAGCCCACCCCAAAAAAGCGCGAGACAAACGCCGAGCTGGTTGAGCGGCTGATGAAACTGCCGACGGAGAATGAACGCTGGACGGCGCTCATGCGTCTCGACAGGAAAACCAACATGTCGTTTACGCTGGGCGAGATGAAGCGGCTCTGTCCTGAACACACGGAACTTGCCCTGTCAGAGCCTCCTGGCTGGCGGGATAAAATGGCCGAAGTCGCCGCAAGGCGCATCGGCATCCTCGACGCATTCGATCCGTCCGGACTGAACGAAGAGGAGAGAAAAGTTCACACAGAGTTCATGGAATTTCTCGCGGAATGTCCAGAAGCCTTTGTGAATATGATAGACCAAAACGATTCAATGACGATGGGAGAAGTCTGGGAATGTATAGAAAAGGTGGTATCGACCTTCAAACGAGGAGCGGAACTTGTTAAGAAGGAGCGGGAGATGCTTGTTACTCAGACGGTCAAGAGCTTTGAAATCCCTGATGGGGACGCGGTGGATCTGCGTGCGACATTAGACGAAGTGCGGGACGTCACCAGGTTTATGTATTTCGAGGAAAAGGATTGATGTCCATGTTGGGGCGAAACGGAATTGTCGTTGTTTTCATCGCATGTGCCATCGGCGCGGCGGCGGGATGGTTCGCAGCGTGTGCGTGGGGAGGTGCGGCGGGCAGGGGGCTGCCCGCCCTACCAGACGCGGATGCATGTTGCAATGGCGGTAGGGCGGACGTGCCGAATGGTAGGGCGAGTCGCCCCGCGACCGCCGATGCCGCCGCCGAAAAGCCGAATGTTACCGAGACCGAACTTGCGGCGTTGCGGGACAAGGCGGCGGCGCTTGACAAGGAACTTAAAGATCTGCTTGATGCCCGAGAGAGAAAGGCCAAGGCGGATGTGCAGGAGAAGGGCGGCGACGATTCGAAAAACGACAAGCCTGAAGTGTCCGAGGATGAAGCGTTGGAAAAATGCGAGACGTACGGGGAGCTGAAACGACGTTATCCAAATGTGTGGAAGCAGTGGCACGGCAAAATGTCAGGGCATGCCAAGCGCGTTCTCGAGAAATACGACAACTGGAGAACGCGCATGTCGGAGCTCGATGTTTCGTCCATGACCGATGAGGAGCGGGAGAGCCACGCGCGTATGATGGAAATCTACGAGCGGAAGCATGCCCTTATGCGCGAGACCGAGCTTTGCGGGGATGACGAAATGACGGTTGCGCGGTTCAAGGAAAACAGAGACGAGATGTATCGGCTTGCCGAAGAAGGGCGAAAGCTCATGGCAGCCGAGCGCAACGCGCTTCTGCGCATTACGGCAGAGAACCTTGGCCGTCGGCTTGGGTGGCAGGAGGCGGACACGGCGGAGTTTACAGAGACGCTTCGCGCCATCGGCGATGCGACTTCCGGCGACATGACGAACTGAGGCGAGACCGTGGACGCGTGGAACGATGAAGTGAAAGGCGGGAGAGTCGGTTACCAGTCGGCAGGCTTATAGAACGTTCCCGTCGCATCCGTGAGAGTTGTCGGGAGTTGGCTCGCGGCAAGGTCGGATGTACGTATGCGCTTGTAGAATGACGCTGCGCACCGAAGAACCTTGCAGTCCACCTTCTGGGGATTGATCACTCCTACGGTCTTGGAGAAGTCATGCCGCACCATTTCAACGGGCGTTTTCAGGTCTGAGTCGCCGGAAACGAGCACGGCGCAGTCGTATGCGTTCCTGAAAGCGTCAAGGAGCATGTGTGCGGCGATGTTGACGTCTGAACCTTTCTCTTCCGTCTTTATGACGCGAACGAACGGACGGGATGCGTTGGGGTCGGCTACGCGCATCATGACCGGGTGGGAAAGGTAGCGACCGAAGATACACTTTGCGCCGAGCGTTTTGAGGGCGCGAAGGTATATTTCCTGACGAAGCGGCTGGCTTGGATTGTCAGGGCGCGGGAGAACCCGTGCCGTAAAGTACTTTATTCCGACAATCTGATTTTTGGATGAGAGAATCTTCCTCGACATGGCGAGGATGTCAAGTCATCTATACGGCGTTCCTTTGAGCGCCCCGTAGTAGAGGTTGAAACCATCAACGTAAATTATAGTTCTCATCAGTTCCTTTCAGAAAGCGAGGGCCGTCCCTTTCGGAACGGCCCTGCACCCGTTCGCCGAAGCTAGTCGGGGGTTAGATAGTTGACATTGTACCAGATAGTGCCGCCGGGCGCAAGCGCGTAAATTTCAAAACTGCAGGCCCGCGATTCGTCATAATAGTGTGCACCCTATCAGAGAAGAAGGCAATTCCCCGATAGGCCCGTTCGTCAAAAACTGTGCACCGTAGTAAACTAGGAGCATGTGCAACATGTCCAGAAAATCAAAAGCCGAATACATCGGCGAGAAGCGAAGAGCTTACGCCGAGGCAAAGCCCGTCAGGCGCAAGCGCATACTCGATGAGGTGTGCGACACGCTCGGTCTTACCCGCAAGTACGTCATCAAGCTCATGACCGGCAACATCCGCTACCGTGAACGCACGGGCCGTGGCACGAGCTACGGAGACGAAGTACGCCAGATGGCGGCCAAGGTCTGGGAGGCCGTCGGCTGTCCGTGCACGACATACTTCGTCCTGGAGTTGCCGCGCATCGTGCGGGAATACGAGGCGTGCATTGCGCTGCTCAAGCCGGCGTCCGCCAAAGAGGCGCTGCTGAAGCTGAGCGCATCGACGCTCGACCGGGCGTTCAAAGGGCTTCCGAGGAAGAAGCCGTTTGCCGTGAAGTGCAACCGCAGGAGCGGCCTGAACAGGCCCCTCCTTGACGCCATCGAGTGCAAGTCCGGAGAGGAGGTCATGGCATGCGACGTGCCGCCCGGCGACACGCAGATCGACACCGTCGCGCACTGCGGAGGCGACATGCGCGAGAACTTCTTCTGGACGCTCACGCAGTCTGACCGGCCCACCCAGTGGACAGAGATCACCCCGACGTGGAACCGCGGCATGCACTCGACCGTCACGGCCCTGCAGCGCCTCGAGCGCCGCTTCCCATTCCCGGTGACCTCCGAGCACGAGGACAACGGGCCGGAGTTCATCAACTATGCGATGGCCGAGATGCAGGGCAGACGCAAGCACATCGCCGTGTCCCGGTCGCGCTTCCGGCGCAAGAACGACAATGCGCACGTCGAGCAGAAGAACGGATCCGTCGTGCGCGAGCTCTTCGGGGAGATGCGGCTGGACTGCAAGGATCTGGAAGACGACCTGATCCGTCTTGAGAGAGACTGGTCGGACTACTGTAACTTCTTCCGCCCGACGAAAATGATCGTGGCAAAGACGAAACGGGCCGACGGCAAGGGCTTCATCCGCCGATACCAGGAGGGCGGCCCGCGAACGCCGTACCAGCGCGTGATGGAGTCCGGCGTGCTGGACGAGGCAGCAGCAGCAGCGCTCAGGGCGCGCTACGAGAGCCTCAACGGGGTACAGCTGTACCAGTCAATCGTGCGCAGGCTGGGACGTATCGTCAGACGCCAGGAGAAATGGCGGGCCGAGATGCGCCAGAGCGGCGAGAGCGTCCAGGAGGCCCGGCTCGCGGCCTCGGCGCTTCGCGCCGCCCCTTCGGGGACGGCCGACTCGCCGGACCTCCTGGACGGCATCATTGACCTCCGCCCCAAGCCCATCAGCAGACGGAAAAGAAAAGAAAAAAGTGTCAAGTATTTGACGAACCAAAAACTACGCCGTCAAACTTCGGGTGCACTTTCTATTTGACGAACCGGGGGCCCCATGGATGCACGCAGATGCGCCCGTTCCGTTCCGGAATATCTCGCCAATCGGCAAAGAATTTGTGTTATACTATTTCGAGTCTTCCGAGACAAGAAAGAAAATGCTTGCTGATCGTGTGGAGGAAAATTAAGATGAAGAAGTTGATGATGGTTGTTTTGGCGGTTGGCGCCGCGTGTGTGGCGGGAGCCGTCGAGTACAAGCTGGGTGTGGGGTCGGGCGTGCGCACGCTCCCGGACGATCCGCGCTATGACGTGCGGCCGGGCCTGAAGATGTCCTGCCGCGTGAAGTTCGACGTGGATCCCTCCGAGAAGGGGCAGATGTCGCTTCTCCAGAAGGGCCATCCGAACGCGCCCGGATCGTTTTGGCTGCGCGTGGACGGCGGCCGCGAGAAGGTCGCGTTCAGCTTCTTCGTCAACCTCGGCAACGGGCCCGAGCCGCGCGTGTCGGTGCTGGGCGCGAACGACATCAAGGTGGGCGAGTGGTATGACGTGGCGGCCGGATGGGACGGCACCAACACGTGGATCACGGTGAACGGGAAGACGAACAGGAAGCGGCGGATGTATGAAGGTGAAGCGGCAGGAGTGCCGCTTCCCCGAAAGGAGCTTCCGGGCTGCGCGGGGCCGCTTGTGATCGGTTCAATGCTTGGCACGATGGCGGATCCCGTGGTGGAAACGCCGGCGCCGCCGATCTGCGACACGGCGGTCGTGCCCGGCTTCCGCCTTGCCTGCAACGCGAAGTTCCTCCGCGAGCCGAAGGGCGAGACGACGATCATCCAGCGCAAGAACGGATACTGGCTGCGCTATGACAGGAAGGGCGACAACGCGGGCGCGTTCAACCTTTTCATGTTCCTGAACGGCGGCTGGGAGCCGCGCGCCTCCGTGCAGATGCCCTTGGAGATCGGGCGCACGTACCGTCTCTGCGGCGGCTGGAACGGGTACAAGGTGTCACTCGCCGTCGACGACGTCGAGAACGAGCCGATCCGGCGTCGCGGACGCTGCTCGCGCGAGCCGGGCCCCGTTTTGTTCGGGTCGAAGGATGTCGTCTCCGTGACCGATCTCCGCATCCGCAACGAGCGGCGTCCGCTCCTCTCCTTCGGCATGTTCCGCACGGCCGAGCTGATGCCGCATGTCGGCACGCCCGCCACGCTGAAGGTCGATCTCCTCAACATCGGCACGGAGCTCGGTCCCTGCACGGTCGTGGCGAAAGGCCGGGACGGCGTGTCGATCACGCCCGCGCGCATCGAGCTTAAGGCGCTGAACGAGGGAGAGTCCCATCCGCTCCAATGGCGCGTCGACGCGGGCACGAACGGTCTCGCGTTCCTGGACTTCACCGTCGAGCAGAACGGGAAGGAACTCGCGAAGGCCGGGAAGCGCGTGGTGTTCATGCCCGTGGAG
>JAFRNO010000133.1 GCA_017430155.1 Kiritimatiellia bacterium
ACGGAAGGCGCAGGTTCCCCCATCCACGCCGCGAGCGCCTGAGCCGCGCCGACATCCGGGAACGTGCCGTCCGCCGACGTGCGGATGCGCCACATACCCGAGCCCTCGAACGTGAGGCGGCACGCCGCGCCACTGGCCGCCGTGAAGTCAAAAGCGTTTCCGCCGCCGGCCGCACCGCCGCCGATCATGATGATCACGCCCTTCCGGGGCCTTGCGATCTCAAGCGTCGCCGTGCCATCCGCCCCAGTCACGACCTGCACAATGCCCTGCGCGCCAACAACCGTCGGCTGGCCGACGATCGCTGCCGCCGAAAGAATCCGAAGCGCGTTGCCGGCCGTCGGCGTCCCCGCGCCCGTCACGTCGATCGTGACGCCCGTCAGGTCCACCGCCCCCGAAACTACCAGCGGCTTCGTCGCGTCGACGACGCGCAGCGTCGCACCGCTCGCGGCCTCCAAGCCCGCGACAGCCGTCGCGGCGCTCCACGCGAACGTGGCGCCGCTCGCGACCTTGAGCGACGTTTCGGACGAGATGCCGCCCGGAACCGACAGCGTGCCGCTTGCGATCTCCAGCTTACCGGGGCCGGCGACGGGATCTTCGAACGTCGCGGTGCCGCCGTTTGCGTCAATCGCGAGCGTCGCGCCTTCGTGAATGTACGCCGCGCGGTCAGAAGCCGCAGTGGTCGTCGCCACGCCCGACGCAGGGCCGTACGTCCAGCCGCTCGCCACGTGCAGCACGGGACGTCCGCCGCGCGCGGCAAGCGTCAGCGGCGCGTCCGCGCCGGTGGACGCGACCGTCTGCCACGTCGCGGGCAACGTCACCGAAAGCGTGTCGGAGAACTCGAGCGGCGTCGCGCCCGTCGAGGGCTGCATCGTCTGCGAGATCACGAGCGTTCCCGAACCGCCGTACAGCTGACGCGCGCCGCCACCCTTCACAACGGCGTCAATCCGCATCGAGCCGTCGACGACGATCTTCTGCGGCACGGCCGTCCACTGGTAGAATGCGCTTGCCAGCCTTCCATCGAAAGTCAACATCGCGCCTGTGGCGACGCGGAAACCCGCATTCGTCACGTCAAACGCCGCCACCTGGTTGGTGAATGCCACGGTCCCGCTCTCGACGAACAGCCGCGACATGTCGGGCTTCGCCGGACGCTTCGTGAACGCCAACATGCGATGCGAGATCGTCCCGGTCGTGCGGATGTCGCCGCAGACGTGGACGGCGGCCTCGGTCTGGGCCTTGGCACCAGCGGCCTCGATACCGCCACCAAAGACAACTGGCCCTGAATCTGCCGCATAGAGGGAGAATCGATTGTTGGAAGTCGTGCGTGCGTTGCAATTGATGTATTGCGGAACGGCCGAGAGCGAATAGATCGATGCGTTCGCCGTACCGCTGTCGCTTGCGTTGTATTTCTGGAACGAGAGCGGCTTCGTGGCATCGTTCGCCACGGTGAACGAACTGACCGCCGTGTCTCGGAACACCAACTGCACGATCGTCGGTGTCGTGTCTGTCATGTTGTAGTTGCTGGTCGTGTATTTGTCGACCGCGCCAAATACGATCGGATAGCGCGTGCCGCTCGTAGGCGGGGCCGCTTTGCAATACCAGCTGCCGGTGTTCCGCCACTTGTAGCTCGACGAACTGGAAACCCATTCGTACTGATAAGTACCATCGGCTTCCGTGACGGTCTTCTTCACGAGGACGATGTTGCCGCCAGCGCGCTTGAGAACGGCGCCGCTTGTCGCGCCCGAGAGCGTGATCCGGCCCGTGAAGTCCGCGATGGCATCCGATCCCGTGTCTACGAGGATGGGCGTCGCGCCGGTGGTGAACGTGTCGAGCACGGTCACGTTGATGTGTGCGGTGGGGTCGATGCTCCAGTTCGCGGCATACACGCCGTTGCCCTCGCCTGCGGAGACGTTGAGCGTCGCGCCTGGGCCGAGCGTCAGGCTTTCCGTGACGAGCGGAATGTAGTTACCGCTGGTTGCGACGCTCGGGATCGTGAGCGTGGCGTTGTTCGACACGATCACGCTGCTAAACGCGCGCGCCCCGTCCCAGTCGTACTTGCCAGTACCCTTGGTGGGCTTTAGCTCCATCGTGCCGCCGCCCATGACGGTGAGCGAGGCGGCGTCCTTCACGCCGAGCGAGAGCTTGACGGTGCGCGTGGCGGAGGGGTCGTTCCAGTCGCGCGTGTCGACAGTGATGTCGCCCGTCGCGAAGGGATAGACCTCGCGGCCGCCCATGTCGCCCATGTCCGCCGTGGGCCGGATCGTCGTGGGCCCCTCGATGCGGAAGTAGCGGTTGGGGCCGCTCCCCGTGTTGTAGAACGGGTAAGCGGAAGAGAAAACAACCGTCGACGCCTTGAGGACGGATTCCGCCGATCCGGACGTGTGCCGAAGCGTACCGACCCAGGCGCGCTCGCCGAGGTCAAACAGGCAGCTGTTGTTGACCTCAGCGGAAAAGAACGTGCCGGAGGATTCGGCAACAAGGCGGGAGAATGCCGCCAAGGACGCCGCGCCGCCTGCGCAGACGGCGTCATTGACGAGGATGGCGCCGCCCGTGAGCGAAAGGGTCGTGCATTCGTCGATGCTCGGCGCGCAGTTGAACTGCAGCGTGCCGCCTGAGACCGTCAGCGTCGATCCGTCCGCGAACTCTGCGTAGCCGTCGCGGCAGATGTACGTGCCGCCCGCGACCGTCAGCGAGCTGTAGGGGGAAAACCTGCTGCGCTTGTTCGACGACTGGCCGCCGTTCTGGACATACGCAAGGCAGCGGTCGTAGAACGGCACGGCGTCGTCATCCGTGCGAAGGACGGAGTAGATCGAGGCGCTTCCGCCGTCGATCTGCACGACGTTGCGGTTCCTGTAGGTGAGGTAGATGAGGTTCACGCTGCCGGCCGTCATCGACATCTTCGCTCCGCGTCCGACCAGGTCGATCGCGTAGGTGGAGACCATGGACGAGGCATTCGCGAGGACGAGCTCGCCGTCCACCGAGATGTGTCCATGGTCGATGTTGGGCCCGTTGTAGTCGAACGCGACAGTCGCGCCGTCAAGCACGAGGCGGCGGTTCGCGCCGATCCGGTGCGCGGCCACGCTCGTCTCGTTCGAGATCAGGCCCGAGCCGCCGAGTGTCACGGATTTCACCCCGTCTCCCGCACGCGCGGTCACCTGAAGCGCGCCGATGAGATGCGTGCCGCTCACGCTGATGGCGTAGTCGGCGCCCGTGTCCGGCAGCACCGCACATTCCGACGCCGTGGGGGCGTGTCCAAGCGACCAGTTGGCACCCGTGGCCCAGGCACCGCCTGACGCCCCCTGCCAGACGTTCTCCGTCGCCGCCCATGCGTTGCCGCAAAGCACCGCCAGGACACCGGCGGAAAAGCACGCCGTCAGGCGTGTGGTCAACCTCAAACAATCTGCACAGATTCGCACGGCTAGTCTCCTTGTTGAAAACTAGCGGATATTATAAGATTTGCGCGTGCGCGCGTCATGTCCCCATTTCGGGGGACACGATCTTGACCCAGATGAAATCGAGCCTGCCGCAGTCCGAGACCTTAAGCATGTCCCCGTCCAAGGACGCCTCGCCACGCCCTCCAATCACAACCGCCTTCCGTCCGCATGCCTTGATCAGACCGGAAAGAGGCAGAGTGTACTCATCGCGGTCGTCCAGCTCTCTGAAGAGAAGCACAGTGCCCTCCGTCCCGTCGCGAGACGCCGTCACAAACCCCGTCCAGGAAACACCGTCCGGCCTCGCCCCCACTGGATAGACGTAGCCAGCGTGGACGGCATCGCGCTCCTGCTTCCAGCGCGCGATCAGCGGCCTCCACGCCGAGACCGTCTCCGACGAGAGATTCTGTATCTCGAACCATCCGAGAGGAGACGAAAGCATCGAGATGGCGAATATCGCGTCGCGCGGCCAGCGCGCAGGGGCGAGCCTGTCGCCCTCTGGATACAGCTCCGGCATCCTCTCCGGGTTCAGAACCTCCATCCTCAGACGCGCCGGATCGACAACATGCGCTAGGCTCCACAAGTTTCTCAAGGTGAAGTGCGGCCACCAAAGGCGAGTCTCTTTCTTCCGAATGTATCTGTTCTCCACGAATACAGGCCCGATCCTCGGGAACCCGAAATACCCCGGACGCACGCCCGCCGTCACATCGAGGTCCACCGTAATCCGCCCGCCCGACTCGTCCATCAGACGGTCCATGAGCATCGCCTGGCGCGAAAGCGCAAGGGGCGTTGGCGTCTTCATCGAGTCGAGTTTGAAGTAGTCGACGCCCAGCGTGCGGTGCAGCTTGAGAAGCAGATCCGCGTCCTTCCCCCAGTTGGCCGCGTCGTTCGACGAGTCGGGCCCGAACCACAGCCCGAACTTCATGCCCTTGGAGCGTGCCTTCTCTATGACCGGCTTGAGCCCGTTCGGGAAGCGCACTGGATCGACGTCCCAGAATCCCTCGACGTCCCACCACGATCCCCAGCGCCCCTTTTCCCCCTTGGCGAGCGCCGCCGAATTGGCCGACCTGCCCTTCTGCCATCCGTCGTCGATCTGTATCACGTCCACGCCAAGCTCCGCGCCCGCCTCCACCTCGCGCATGAGGAACTGCTCGTTGATGCACGCGTCGCGGTTTCCGTCGCCCCAGGTGTTTGAGAGAAAGAGCCCGTCGCGCCCGGCCGCATACGGCCTGAAGCGCCGGTGGAAGTCCGTCGCAGCGCGCACGCGCCCCGGCCTGCCGCCGCTGTAGCGCAGCTTGACGCACGGATAGGAATTTGAAAGGACTGCTATCTTCCCGTGCACCGGGTCCACGCGGTAGTCGGGCGACTTGTCGGCCCTTGCATGAGGCAGAGGCGCCTGGCGGAAGAACGCGACGCCATCCCCGCCAAGAGCGTCCTCCACGAACAGCGCCGGCGCGGACACCTCAAACGGCTTCTCGCAGCGCGCGAGAAGGTACTCCCGCTCGAAGTACAGCTCGTTGTGCCTGTCGGTGTCGTCCATGAGCTGGACGACGACTAGCCTTGGATGTACCCAGGAATACGCAAGATCCTGCACCGCGGCTGCTTCGGCCGGCGATGCCAGAGACGCGGCGGCGCACAGCGCGGCCAGTTCTAACTTGACAGAAGTTTTCATTTCACCTCCAGGTCTGTTCCACGATCCAAAGCCGGCAGTGGTCGAATCCTTCCGGCAGACTAACCGGCTCCTTGTCCAGAACGATGCTGCCGTTCTCCCCTATCGGCTGGCGCGTGCGCGGCGTGTCCACGTAGATGTTGTGCGAAAGGAAGTTCACGCACGGCCAATCCAGAATCTCGAAGAGATACGAATACCATTCGCGCCAGACCCCTTCCGACGGCTTCACGGCGGCGGCGCGTTCTCCTTGTTGGATTGTGGTTTGTGGAAAATGGTCATCACACAGGGAACAAAGCATCCGTCCCGACATTGGATCGGCAGTATTCAAGAAAGGACAATCCCACCTCACCCGCACGACGCTTCATTTCTCGAATGCTCTCTATGTAGCGCTTCGGGTCGTTCCCAAAACGCGAGGAAATCTCATGGCGGACAGCATAAACCTCGTCCATAATCGGATCTTCTTCTTTCTCTTTCATTCCAGCTCCTCCTTCATGAAGTTTTCTGGCGTGACGATGGCAGGGCATTGAAACCCCGCCTTGGTCACGACTGCAATTGTCTTCGGCAATGCAAAGCGGTTTGCCAAATGGCGGCAGTTCCATGTCAAAAGAACGTCCATGCCATGTATCGCCGCCGTAGCTATGTGGTAGGCATCGGTAACTTCATCCTTCGGCACGGCACTGTCAGAGAGTAACACCTTTGCAAGAGCATCTATGTCAGGCGTAGAGCCATCAAGTTCATGTATCCCATCAAGGATAGCAAGACGCAGTTGCGACTGTTCGCCGTCACCACGCGCCGCCTCAGCAAGGACATGTTCAGAAACATGTATCTCGCACTTCGGCGCAGCCTCCTCCCACCATTTGCGAGTCCAAGCCTGCTTGACGGCATGATCGGGATTAGTGGATGGCCGTGAGACCAACCAGCTCCAGAACGACGTCTCGCAATAGACTTTCAGTTTTTTCCTCGCCTCTTCCATAATCGCTTCCCGTTCAAGGGGGACAATGCCCCTTTCCAGAAATCGCCGGTATGATACCACATCCCGCCGACGGTTTCAAGACGGGAACTTGTCCACACAGGCGTCTCGCCTGTCCCTCTCGGCTCCCAGCCGCTGGCTTTACTTTGTCTTTGCATGTGTAGTCGTTGAAAAGCCTGACGCATTGAACGCCTTGATTGCATTTGCCATCTGCCATCCCCTCACCTGTCTGCGCGGAGATACGGTTGGGTCCACGCCACGTGCACCTGTCATGTCCCCATTTCGGGGGACACGCCCCCGAACACACCTGCGAACTAACACACTTTATGAAATGTGATAGTTGCTCGGCGCCCTGATCGGTCCCTGTTGACACATTTCCGCGCCTCGAAGGCGCGAGATGGTCGCGCTTACTTTGCCGCGGGCTTTGCGGCGGGCTTCTTCGCCTCTGGCTTGGACTTGGCGTGCTGCCAGCAGTACTTCTGGCCGGGTTCGGTTTTGCGCGTGCACTTCTTGCCGTCTTCGGTAGGAGATATAACCCAAGGGCTGGAATCACCTTGCAGACGCCCATCAACAACATTCCCAGCTGCGTCAAACAGCACAGTCGCGCCATCAAGATAATCCTTCAACTTCACCTCCATTGACCCAATGCTGGTGCCCCCCATGAACGACCAGACCCCATGGACGCGCCATTACAGTGCCAATGCTACTGTGTCAACGGGGTCAGTCCCTGTTGATCCCGTCGCCATCTTCTCTCCTTACGCTTACCTTGAAATTATACCACACTCATCCTCGCGCCGGTAGGGCGGACGCCCCGCGACCGCCGCAACCTTCCGCAAAACCAACGCACCCGCCGGTCCTTTCGTCGCGGATGCGTTCGGCATCGTCACCATGCATGACGGCATACTCAAGCAACGCGCCGGACACGCCGTAGCGCACGCGCGAAGGCGGCTCAAGTCGCTTGATCGCCTCAATCGCACCTGTCCGCCGTAGCCACTTGTCCTCCGTAGCCTCGGCGAAGGAGGATGGCGTAGGCGGATCGTCTCTCTGCGGCATCGCCATAGTCTCTACTCCACCAATGGGGTCCCTTTGTAGGCCATGAACTATTTCACTCTGTTCTTCCTTTGCGTCGGCACGGTAGACTTTACCTTGTTTTCCCTCTTCAAGAACGCTGTCACCTGTGACTTCTCCGGCAACTGCAACTGATATTTCGAGACGAAGAGTTTAGGATCGATAAAGGTGTTCACGTATTCCATCGTTTCATCACCGACTGCCGT
>JAFRNO010000134.1 GCA_017430155.1 Kiritimatiellia bacterium
ACTCGGCGCGCTTCGTCACGCGCGAGCCGATGAGCGCGTAGAAGAGGATGTAGGCCAGGAGGGCAATCGTGAACCAGTAGCTGTTCAGGTAGCCGACCTTGTCCGCGATCAATCCCTGCACCGGCAGCATCAGTCCGCCCACGACCATCGCCATGAAGATGCCCGAGCCCATCGGCACGTACTTGCCGAGGCCCTCGGCGGCCATGTTGAAGATTCCGCCCCACATCACCGACGTGATGAGGCCGCAGAGCGCCATGAAGCACATGGCAAGCGGGAACTGGATTCCAAACAGGCTGATCATCTTCAACGGCGTGTACATCGTCGCCAACATCAGCGCGATGCCCAACGTCGAACAGACGGTGATTTGCGCGCGAGACGACACCTTGCCGCCGATCGCACCGCCGAGCAGACGGCCGATCATCATGCAGAACCAGTAGATCGCCACGATGCTGCCGGCGACGGCCGCGCCCACATAGCTCTCGCTCGTTTCGGCCTCGACGGTCACGAACTCGTCTTTGGAATCGAGCGGGACGATGTCCTTTTCGGATTCGACCTTGACTTTCTCGAACTTGCCGTCGTCGCCCTTCTTCTTGAGAATGGTGAACTTCGTGCCCGGCTTCATCGTGTACTCGTCTTCGATCTTCTTCTTCGCCTCCTTCACGTCGGCGTTGTTCTTCTTGGCCTCCGCTTCGGCCGCCTTGATCCGCGCCTCCTTCTTCGCGTCCGCCGCCACGGCTTCAGCCGTCATCTTGTGGGCGACCTGCACCGTGATGGGCGTCTCCTCCTTTCCTTCTTTCACGTCGGTCATGTAGAGGTTCGCCTGGTTCGGGATGCCGGTCTCGACCGTGATGTACATGAAGATGCCGATGGCGCCGAGGGTGAAGTGGCGGAACTTCAATGTCGCGAAGATGTCCTTCAGCACGGGCGTGCGGTTCGCCTTCTCCTCGGCCGTCTCCATGTGCGGCTCGGGGATGGCGGAGAACGCCAGAACGAGGAACGCGAGCACGAAGATGCCGATCGCGATGTACATGGCGGGCGCCGCGTCCATAACCTTGGCCTTCGCCACCTCGCCGCCGATCAGGTAGCCGAGCAGGATCGGGGCGAGCGTCGCGCCGATCGAGTTCAGCGAGCAGCCGAACTGCACGAGCTGGTTGCCCTTGTTGCCGCCGCCGCCGAGCGTGTTCAGGAGCGGGTTGACGACGAGGTTCAGCAAGCACATCGAGAAGCCCGCGATGAACGCGCCCGTCACGTACACCGTGAACGAGCTCACGAAGCCCGACGTCAGCTGCACCGCGAGGCCCGCGATGCCCACGCCCACGGCGAGGAGCGCCGTGAACTTGTAGCCCTTGCGCTTCAGGATCAGCCCGCCCGGGATGCCCATGAACAGGTAGGCGAAGAAGTTCGCCGCCGAACCGAACTGCGACGCCGTGTTCGACGCGCCGAACTGGTTCTTGACGATGATGCCCATCGAGCCCGCGAAGTTCGTCACGAACGCGATCATGAAGAACAGCATGAACATGATCGCAATCGCGAACACGTTACCTTTGTTTTCGTTAGCCATTGTTTTTTCCTTTTTAACTATTCACTATTCACTATTACCTGTTCACTGCACCAGGTGCGCGCCCGCGCTCGGCTTGATCACCGCGCACGTCGGCTCGTCGCCGTAGGCGGTCTTGTAGGCCTGCGTGATCTGCGCGGCGATCTTGTCGGCCGCCTCGGGACGCACGAGCAGGCAGCAGCTGCCGCCGAACCCGCCGCCGGAGAGGCGCGCGCCGAGCACTTCGGGGATCGCCTTCGCGGCGTCCACGATCGTGTCGAGCTCCTCGCAGGAGTTCTCGAACCAGTTGCGGCTTGACTCGTGCGAGTCGAACATGAGCGAACCGAAGCCGGCCACGTCGCCCTTCTCCAGGAGCTGCGCGCCGAGAAGCACGCGCTCATCCTCGCCGATCGGGTGGATGGCGCGCTTGGCCGTGGTCTCGGGGAGGCCGCCGCGGTACAGCACCCACTCGGCGGTGGAGACGTCGCGGAGGTGCGTCACCGGGTGGCGCAGCACGCCGGCGAAGTACTTCGCCGCGTCCTCGCACGCCTGGCGGCGGCTCGCGTACGCGCCGTCCACGAGGGCGTGCTTCGCGTTGGACTTCACCATCATGAACGCCACGCCGTCTCCCATCGGGACGTTCTCGAACTCGCAGGTGCGGAAGTCGCTCTTCACGAGCGCGCCCTCCTTGCCGTAGAGCGACGAGGCCTGGTCGAGGAGGCCGCACGGGCAGCCGGCGAAGGTGTGCTCGGCCTTCTGGCCGATCTTCGCGAGCGTCGTCTTGTCCTTCTCGACGCCGTAGATCTTCGCGAGCGCGAGCACGGTGGACATCTCGAGCGCGGCGCTGGAGCTGAGGCCCGCGCCGAGCGGGATGTTGCCGCCGAACACGGCCTTGAAGCCCTTGCCGGCCTTCGCGGGCTCGCCGTCGAAGAGCCAGTTGAACGTGCCGAGCGGGTAATTGGCCCACGTGGAGCCGGTCTCGACCTTCTTCACGTCCGCGAGCTTGCACGAATACGTCTCGCCGCCGTTGATGTCGAGCGCGACGAGCGTCACGGCGTCGTCGTCCGCCGGCGACGCGGCGAAAAACGTGCCCTTGTCGATGGCCGCCGAGAACACGAAGCCCTCGTTGTAGTCGGTGTGGTTGCCGAGCACCTCGATGCGGCCGGGCGCGTACGCCACCGCCGCCGGCTTGCCGCCGAATTTGGCCGCGAACGCGGCCGTCACCTTGTCATAGACTTCTTGGTTAAGCATTTCGTTTTTCCTTGTTTGTGGATCCGGGGGTTCCTACTTCAGCAGCGCCGCCACGCCCGCGCCGACCATCGGCGCGTTGTCGGGGCACACGGTGAGGGAATAGAAGATGTTGCGCGGGCCGAGCATCGCGTCGTGTTCCTTCTTGACAATCTCGGGGAAGCTGACGACGCGCGTCTTGTAGTAGGTCGAGCCGTCGATGCACACGCTCACGGGCGCGTAGCGGTCCGGGCCGCCGCCGGTCTTGATGATGAAGGCGGCCAGGTGGATCGCGGTGAGGATCGCCGCGCGCTCGAAGACGGGCGTCGCGAGACGGCGCGCCATGGCGGCGTCG
>JAFRNO010000135.1 GCA_017430155.1 Kiritimatiellia bacterium
CGAGGCCCGCGCCCACGGACAGCCTGCGCGTGAGGTTGCGGCGCACCTCGTGCCCGCGCGGCACGACCTCGTTGTTGACGAAGAGGCACACGAACGTGCAGAGCAGCGCGAACGCGAGCGGCCAGCGCATGACCGTGAGCAGGTTCACGCCGCACGCGCGCATGGCGGCGATCTCGCTGTCCGCCGAGAGGCGGGAGAACACGAGGATGGACGACACGAGCAGCGCGATCGGCACCGTCCACTGCATCGTCTCCGGGAAGCTCACGAGCGCGAAGCGCCCCACCAGCTCGATCGGCACGCCCTGCAGGATGTAGCTGACGATCTGCACCATGAGGCCGATCGTGAGCACGAACGACAGCACGAGGAACGCAAGGAGGAACGACGAGAGAAAGGATCCGAAGACGTAGCGCTCGAGGTTTTTCATGGTCAGTCGCCAAAACTGTACTGGAGACCCGCAAGGAGCGCGTATGTCATCCCGCAGGGCGAATCCACCGCCAGCGCGGCCCGCGCCTCCGCGCGCAGGCTCCAGTTGTCGGTGAGGTGGTAGAACGCGCCGAAACCGACCGCGGGACCGATTCCCGTGCGGTGCGAGCCGTCGGCGAAGACGTGCCGGGGCGCGCAGAGGGCCTTCGCGCCGCAGGTGAGAAACGGCGCGAAGCGCTCGCAGCCGAAGAGCTTGTCGAACGCCTCCCAGCCGGAAAGATGCCAAAGCGCCTGCACGGATCCGCCCCACACGGCCGTGCCGCCCGCGTCGCTCGCGGCATGCGGGGCGCAGAGCGCCTCGGCCTCGAAGGCGAGGTACTCGTCCACGTACCACCCGCCCCGCGCGGCGACGAGCGCGGCGCGCCTCAGGCCGTTGCCGTTGCCGGGCAACAGCAGGCCGCCCGCGGCGCCCACGTAGCCGTAGGAAACATCGTCATCGACCTCCTCCGCCGACGCGGGGAGAATCGTGATCGCCACGAGGGCGGAGAGCAGAACCAGTTTTCGCATGGCGTTATTTTACAAAATGAGAGCCCCGTTTGGCAAGTGCGACGAACAGCGGCGCGAGAAAAGATTCCTCGTCCTCCACGTCCATGCCGAGCGTGATCGCGCTCTTGTTCGCGCCGTGGAAGTCGCTGCCCGCCGTGACGGCCAGCCCCGCCGCGCGCGCGAGGCGCAGGTGCATCGGCGTCTCAAGCGGCAGGTTCGCCTGATAAACGGCCTCCACGCCGTCGAGGCCGAGATCCTTCAGGCGGGCGAACCCCTCCGCGAGCAGCCGCGCGTCGGACGTCCAGAACCGCGGATGCGCCATCACGGCCGCGCCGTGCGCGGCGTGGATGACCTCGATGGCCTCCTCCTGAGACGGACGGTAGCGCGACACGTAGGCGAGCCCACCTTTGCCGACATACCGGGCGAACGCGTCATTCAGGCTTTTGGCATACCCCTTCTCGACCAGCACGCGCGCGATGTGCGGACGCGCCACGATCTCCCCGCCCGCGTGGCGGCGCACCTCGTCCATGGTGACGGGCAGGCCAAGCGACGTCAGGCGCTCCACCATCCGGACGTTGCGTTCCTCCCGCCCCGCGCGGATGCGCGCGAGGAATCCGGAGAGGCACGGCGCGTCGGGGTCGATGCCGAGCCCCAGCATGTGGAACTGCCCGTAGCCCACGCCGGGTTCGACGGACAGCTCGATGCCGGGAAGCCGCACCCCGGCGGGAGGATCGCGCTTGTCGCGACCGCAGGCGGCAAGGAAACGCGCGCAGCCGTCCGTGTTGTCGTGGTCGGTGAGCGCCATCATCGTGAAGAGACGCCCCCGCTCGGCCAGTTCCTCCGGCGTGCAGGTGCCGTCCGACGCCGTGCTGTGGACGTGCAGGTCGATCACTTCTTCACCATCTCCGTGATCGCCTGGAGGAACTCCTTGACGTCCGTGAAGCGCCGATAGACGGATGCGAAGCGGATGTACGCCACCTCGTCGAGCTTGTGGAGGCGCTCCATCACGAGCTCGCCGATGCGCGCGGCGGGCACCTCCTCGCCCTCAAGGGCCACGACCACCTCGTCAAGCAGGTTCTGAACCTGGTCCTCCGAGACGGGACGCTTCTGGCACGCCACGCGCACGCCCTTCTCCACCTTCGCGCGCGAGAACGGCTCGCGCGTGCCGTCGCGCTTGACCACGGTCACCTCGTCGCGGTCGATCTCCTCGTGCGTCGTGAAGCGGTAGCCGCAGCTGGCGCATTCGCGCCGGCGCCGGATGGCCGCGCCCTCGCGCACCGCGCGCGAGTCAAGCACCTTGTCGTCGTCGGTGCCGCATTTAGGACATTTCATCTCTTTGTTCCGTTTGGTTCACAGGGCGTTAGTATACCACTTCGCCCCGCCGGACGCAATTTAGGACTTCACGCGGACCGCGTCCGAAGTCAGGCTGCGGCCGCCCTTCCCGGCGGCGTTGCGCGGCGTGACGCGGAACTTGACGGACTTGCCCGCCGGCAGGTCGGCGACGGCGAACTTGCACCGCCCACCTTCCGTCATCGCCTGCTTCTCCGAGCAGAGGTAGAAGTCCTGAAGCGTCTTGCGCTTGACGAGCACGTCGCCCGACTCAGCGTCGAGCGCCTCGAACACGTACTCCACCACGCGCCCGTAGCGTCCCGTCTTCTGCGCATACGGCACCCATACCTTGTACTGCGCTTCTGTCCGCCCCAGGCGGTCCTTCGACTGCGGACGGAACGCCACGCCCACCTTCGCCCCTTCGGGGAACTCGGGCGCCGGCGCCTGTTCCGCGATCACGAACGGATTGTCGGGATGGCGTTCGAGCGGCAGGGACAGTTCCCAGGCGTCGCCCAGCGCCTGGCCGCGGCTGAACTCCATGCGCTCCACGATCACCTTGTCGCGGTACACGCTCACGAGCGACCCCTGGCTCGCCCCGCCGCCGCTGCAGGCGCGCGTGTGCGGCACGTACTTGCCGGGCGCGGGCGCGCCGGGCGAGTTCTCGTACCCCGGACGCATCGACACGCTTTTCGTCGAACCCGCGCCGAACACGGTGAAGTCGCCCTGCCAGAGCGCGAGGTCGTCCGAAACCGACTTGTGGCTGTGCCCCGCCACCATGAAGCAGTTGGAATACGCGCGCATGTCCTCGCGGAGGCCCTTGTACTTCTTGCCGGGCTTCGGACGCCCCTGGGCGAACACCGTCGCGCTCGGCTGCGGATGCTGCACGTAGACGAAGAACTTCGACGTATCCACCTCGGGATGCGCCTTGAGCCACGCCACGGTCTCGTCCTCGTGCTTCCAGTGCGTCCCCACGAACGAGAATCCCTTGATCGTCTTCGTGAACGTCTCGCCGGGGAACGCCCCTTCGCCGATCCGGCGCCAGGCGGCATCCTTGTCGCCGAACACCGACACCTTGATCTGCTCGGCCAGCTTCTCGGGCGGCATCCGGCGCATGTAAGAAGCGTCGGAGTAGTCGTGGTTGCCCCACACCCAGAACTTCTCAACCGTGCGCCCGTCCGCCGCCTTCCCGCCGGGGAACGCGTCGTTCCAGATGCGCACGAGGAAGTCGATCTCCGTGTTGAGGCCCTGCTCCGTGATGTCGCCGGAGATGACGACGGCGTCGGCATTGCGTCCGTGCAGCCACCGGAACACGCGCCCGAGCTGCTCCGGGTCGTCCGTCACCCGCAGGTGCGTGTCACTCAGCGCGCCGAACCGCAGCAGGGGCTCGTTCGCCGC
>JAFRNO010000136.1 GCA_017430155.1 Kiritimatiellia bacterium
GCTTCACGCGCGGCGCGCACGCGCGTAACCATAAATGGGCGAAGTGCGGGGGCCTGCAGGCCGACAAGCCCGGGAGCAAGTTCTCCGTGGAGATCGACGCCCCGACTTGCGCGATGCTTTTCTTCCGCATCAACGGCCCGATGGGCAAGGCCCGCGTGACCGTGGACGGCAAAGAGGCCTGTGTGTGCGACGCCTGGTTCGCCCTGACATGGGGCGGCTACACTCCCTACCAGCTGCTTTGGCGCGACAAGCCGGGAAAGCACGTGGTCACCGTCGAGGTGCTCGAGGAGAAGAACCCGGGCAGCGCCGGCCACGCATTCGAAGTTGACGCCTTCCTCACCGCCGGAGCCCCTCAATAATCGGCGCGATTTTTGCGAAGATTGCAATTGACATGACGGGGGGGGATAATGGTAAAATTATGCTGGCTTCCCGCATAAGAGAGGGTGACTATGTCAAATCTCGTTGAAGCAAACGACATCGCAGGGCTGAAGGTCTATGGCCAGCAGCAGGTTGACTATACCGTCGAGGGAAAGTCCGGATGCGACTACGGCTATGCCGTGGCCCGGGCGGCGCTGTTGCGTTCCGTCGCGGTGGAGAGCGCGCTCAACGCGCTGACGGGCGTGGTCCGCAAGCGCGAGCAGAAGTTGTCCGACCTCGGCACGGCGCTCTCGTACGTGTGCGAGGCGTACGCCCATTTCCAGCATTCAGGGAAGAACCAGGCTCACCAAGACGACACAGTGACCACTTCGGGCCTGTATGTCGTTGCGGATGTCCTGTTACGGTACGGCCTCAAGAGTGGCGACGACGGCCTTTCGTATGACAAGGGCACCCAGACGGGGACGATTTCGAACGCGAACGCGAACCTGATGCAGACGAACATCCAGTACATGATGGACAAGGAGGACAACTATCTCCAGCAGGACATGGTGTCGCTCCAGAGCTATTTTTCGAGGCGGGACCAGGCGCTGTCGCTGGCGGCGTCGCTCGTCCAGAAGGTCAACAACACGATGTCGTCTGGCATCCAGGCGATACGCTAGGGAGGAACGGGAGATGACGGACATTGAACGGATCAACGTGGGATCGGAGCGGCTGTGCTCGTGGGGGATCGTGGCGAACGACTACAAGATGAACTCCGCCGAGCTGGATTTCCAGGATCTCATCGTGAAAGTCGCGAAGAACCGCGCGCTGACGGTGGAGGGCGAGATCAACCCGCTTTCCACGCGCATCCGCGCGCGCAACAAGATATTGGACGAGTTGGGCGAGGCGCTGGCGGCGCTGAGCGCCACGCAGGCGGCCTTCGCGTCCGACAGCAGCGGGGACGACAAAAAGACCGTGAGTTTCTCCGCGGCCGCGTCGCAGGGGCTGGCGGCCATCGGGGAGAACTACTCGTCGGGCGACCATGAGGTGAAAAAGAAGGAGGTCGAGCGGCTCGTGCAGCTCGTGAAGTCCAAGATCGACGGATTCAACAACCAGTCGCAGACGGACATGTCGCGCCTCCAGGGGCTCGTCGACAAGCGCGACCAGTCGTTCTCGACGGCGACGGACCTCATGACGAACGTGAGCGATACGAGAGGCACCCTGATCCAGAACCTCGGCACATGAGGCGTCCGGACGTGAGACGAGAGGAGGAATGACATGAGTTTTGCAACGGAACAGATCGAGCTTTCGATGTGCAGCCCGGAGACGGGCCTGCCGTTGACGGCGAACGTCTACACGCTCGAGGGCGTGAACGAAGTGGACGGCACGCCGCGGAAGATGTCCATCGGGCAGCTCGTGATGGCGATCTGCCTGCAGCGCGCGGCCGCCCTGGAGGAGCAGGTCGTCCAGTTGATGGACGCCATCAACCGGAACTCGATGCTCCTGGAGGGACTGACGGACGTCGAGAAGAAGCTTGTGGATGTCGCCGCGAACGGCAGGTTCAACACGCGGGACACGTTCACCTACGACGGCGCGTCGACCTCGTACTACGAGTTCCTCACGAAGGCGGAGAATCAGGGGGGGCCGGGCCTGACCGTGCCCGATGAGCGCAGCGACAACAACGGAAAGTACTGGAACTACGCCGATGTGCAGTCGGTGATCTCGCTGATCGAGGACAAGATGGACTCGCTGAACACGGTCAGCCAGGACACGCTGATCGAGCTGCAGTCGCTCACGACGAAGCGCGACCAGACGTATGACCTCGTGTCGAACGTCCTCAAGAGCCTCCACACGGTGCTCGTGGGCACCGCCAACAACCTGTGACGGGGCTGGACATGGGCACGATCGAAATCCAGGAAATCGGCACGAACCGGTATGCGCCCGAGGGGGCGAACGCCGTGTGCCTGTACGGCGTCGAGGGCGCGGACGGCCTCACGCTCGGGCAGCTCGTGGCGGCCGTCTGCATCCGCAGGTGCACGCACCTCGAGGCGCGATCGGTGACACGCATGAACAAGATGACGCAGACCAACGCCTACATGCAGGCCCTGTCGAACGTGTGCGCGCAGGTTCTCGCCGGGGCGAAGATGACCGACGTCGCGAACGTCCCGGACAGCTACGAGATGCGGATCGCCGCGCGCGGATGCAACATCCGCAAATTCCTGGCCGACGAGTGCCAGATGAGCGTTGCGATCGGCATCTCGGACCAGCCCACCTACCAGGGCATCATGAACCTCGCCGGCGCGATCAAGGCGGGGATGGACAAGGCGAACACGGCGAGCCAGCAGGACATCATCGAGCTGCAGAGCCTCGTCAACTGGCGCGACACAACGTACAACATGTCGAGCACCA
>JAFRNO010000137.1 GCA_017430155.1 Kiritimatiellia bacterium
CACCCCAAACGCGCTTTTGCGCAGCGCATTCTCGGGCGTCAACTTCGACCATCGCCCGTCGTTGAAATCCCAGAAGTGGATGTTGCACTTCGCGAGCCGGGCCATCTCGCTCGCCACGCGCGCCTGCTCCGCAGGCGTGGCGTTGAACTCGCCCCATCCCTTCTGCATGTTGGACTGCCCCGCGCAGAGCCACACCTCGTGCGGCACCTGTGCAACCTCCCTCGGCAACTTCGCCGGGCCGTCGACATCCGGCATCAGCCCGCACGGGGTTCCGGCCGGCACGATTGCGGCGCTTGTGCGAGCCGCGATGATCCGCGCGCCTTCGGCGCTGGGCTGTATCTTGTCGCGGGCGAATATCTCATCCATCTCTTCCCGCAGCGGTTCCTGCATGTCGATGCCGACGGCTCCCGCACGTTTCGCGACCTCCTCCAGGTCGCGCTGCATCAGGAACGGCTCCGGGCTGCGGTGGAACCTCTGCCCCTCGGCGAGCGGCGAGAGTTTCGTCCAGATGAAGAGCTTCGCCCGTGGAACGGCCTTGCGATAGTCGCCGAGAAGCGCGAGGTAGTCGTCGCGGAACTGTCCGCGCCTCCTGCCGCCCGTGTACTCCTTGATGTACTCCCCGCAGTCGTTGATGCCGAGGTTGCACACGACGACGTCGGGCTTCCATGCAAGGGCGGCCTTGTGCTCGGGCATCCATCGAAAGCCGCGCCTCTCGCGGCCGCGCATCGAATCGAGATAGATGCCGCGGCCGGAATTCCCGAAGTTGCGCACCTCGCATTTTCCCGGGAAGCGCTCGTCGAACGCCTTCTGCAGCTGCGCCGGGTACGACTCCTTCTCGCGGTCGGCAAGCCCCAGCCCGTAGGTAATCGAATCGCCGATGCAGGCGATGCGCACCTTCCGCGCGGCCGCCGCGCGGGGCGCGGGAACGGTCGTGAAGACGATCGTGTTGTACCCCGCGCCCTCGTAGATCACGCCGACGTCCCCGTTCGGGAGGATCGTCATGTCGGAATACGCCGCACCCTGCGGCTCGACGCACAGCCCGTCGCTCCACGTCGCGCCGTCGTCCGCGCTGACGCGCAGGTGCAGGAGCGCACGGCGCGTGGGGCTCTTGCAGTTGGTGAAGAGCAGCTTGTCGCCGTACCGCATGATCTGCGCGTTGCACTGCGGGTCTTCGAGCGCCGTGTCGTAACGCGACGCCCAGGTTTCGCCCCGGTCCTTCGAGACGTGGATCTGCCGCCCGCTGCCGCGCCAGCGCGAGTTGATCATCCACGAGCCGTCCTTAAGCTCAACGACCTTGCACTCGTCGCCCTGCTTCACGGGCTTGCCGTAAGCCCTCCACGTCTTGCCGTGGTCGGGCGAGCCGAAGAGCGCGTTGCCGTCGTTCACGTGCACGAGCGTATGGAGGAGCGTGCCGTCCTTCGTCTGGATTCCGGAGCCGGAGGAGATGAAGATGAATCCGCCGGCGTTGTGCGCCTTGCCGAACGGCCACTCGGGGAAGGAGATGTCATCCGTGATGTCGCGGGGCTTCGACCAGGTCTTGCCGTTGTCGGACGACTCCTGCACGTGGAAGCGGTAGACGTTCCCGAAGCGGTCGGATCCGTCGGGGTTCTTCCAATGCCACACGTTGCAGAGGAGGAAGATTTTCTTCGCCTGGGCGTCGACGATGAGCGAGGGATCGCTGCCGCTCCACTTGTCGGAGTCGGTCCACGGCCACGTCCATGTCGGCGCGCTTGGCGTCCACGTCTTGCCGCCGTCGGACGACCTGCGGCAAACGATGTTAATCGGCTGGAACGCGTTGAGGTCGCCGCCGTTGTCCCGGCGCGCGTCGCACACGGCGACAAGGTCGCCGTTCGGCGCAGTACACAGCGCCGGAATGCGGTACACGGCGATTCCGCCGTCGCCCCCCTTCCACAGCACGGTCTTCTCGCCCGCGAAACCGACCGCCGCCGCCAAGACGGCCATCAAAGCAAACTTCTTCATTTCACCTCTTTACTTTTAACCATGAACCACTAACCACTAATCATCAACCACGTCTTCACGAGCATGCGCGGGATGTGGAACGGTCCCTTGAAGATGTTGCCCTTCGCGGGCTGCGCAACGGTCCCGTCGCGGTGGAGGTAGCCGTACCATTCCGGGAACTTGCGGTCCTTCAGGTGCTTCCACGCCCACTCCGAGGCGAGCTTGTGCCACTTCATGTACTTTGCGTCGCCGGTGAGCTTGTACGCGTAGGCGGTCGCGATGATCGCCTCGCACTGCGGCCACCAGAACTTCATGTCCTGTTCGTAGCACTGCGGCGGGAGGTTGCGGCAGTCCTTGAAGGAGATGATCCCGCCGTACTTCTTGTCCCAGCCCCAGTCCCACGACCAGTCGAGGATCTGGAGCGCGGTCTTCAGGAGCTTGTCGGGGTCGATGGCCGGGTTGGCCGCCCCACCGCCTTGTTGTTGTACGCTTGCTGTCGCCACATCCATCAGGAACCAGCTCGTCTCGATGCAGTGGCCGGGGTTGATGACGCGGCCGGCGAGCGTGTCGATGAACTCGCCGTTCGGCCCGACCGTCTCGAGGAGCGCCTTGAACTCCGGATGGATGAAGTACTTCACGAGGAGGTCGACCGACTCCGTGATCTGCCGGTCGAGCGCGGGATCGTCGGATACCTGCTTCAGCACCATCGCCACGTTGATGAGGATCATCGTGAGGGAGTGTCCCTGCGCCTCCACGACCGGCTCGTACTTGGACGGCATCCACTTCTTCGGGTTGGCGACGAACTTGCGGATGCGCTTGAAGAGCGCGAGGGCCTTCCTCGCCCACGCCTTGTCGCCGCTTGCGAGGGAATACTCGGCGTAGGCGATCGCCGCGAAGCACTCGGAGAACACGTAGCGGCGCTTCCTGAGGCCCACGCCCTCCGCCGTCACCTCGAAGTAGGCGCGCCCGTCCCTGTCGAAGCAGTGCGCCTCGAGGAACTCGCAGCAGCTCTTCGACGCCTCCAGCCACTCCGGCTTCTTCTCCACGTGGTTGTAGGCGTAGGCGGTCATCCATCCGAAGCGCCCCTGGAACCACACGCTCTTCGTGGAGTCCATCAGCGAGCCGTCGCGGTCGAGGCACGTGTAGACCCCGCCGTTCTTCCGGTCGAAGCCGTGCTTCATCCAGAACGGCATGACGTTCCGCAGGAGCTCGCCCTTGTACGGGCGGCCCCACTTCTTCCAGTATTCGCCTTGCATCATTTACACCGATCTTCCTGATTCATTTTTACGAAATTTCTCCGGAACCCGACGTCGTAGACGGGCGCGTAGGGACGGTACGCACGCTGGAAGGAGACCGCGTCGACCGCCCCGGAATCGGTGCGTACTTCGTCGCGATGGCCCGCCCCCTCGTGCCGAGCGAACTCAGGGGACGCACGGCGAATGTGAGCGAATCCCCGGCGGGCAACTCCGATTTCGGGATGTCCAGCGTGGTCACACCGTCCTGCGGTTCGTGTCCGATGCCGGCGTTGACCCCCTCCCAGTAGACGCTCTTGAAAAGCCTCGCCTTCGGATCTTCCCCTACGACGACCACGTCGTAGGCGTAGACCCGCGAATCTGGATTGCCGTCTGCAAGCGGGATGGAAAGCCTGACGGCATCGTCCCTCTCTTGCGACTTGACAGCTTCCACGCTCAACTTCGCGCTTCTCCCGAATTCCGGCGAACCGATCGTCTTCGTAAGTTCGGCCTTTGAGAACGGATGCGCCCCCGTTCCCCGGTCAAGCGGCAGAATCCAGTCCGGACCGAGCTTGCCGCCCTCGCCGACTTCATGCCGTTCGAACACGACCATGTCGTCGTAGACGTTCACGATCATCGCCTGGCGGGAGGGGACCTTGTTGTTGTGCCAGCCCTGTTCCTTTCCCTCGACGCTGACATCGACGTCGGCGGGGACTTTGAACAATCCTTCGCCCGCGCTCAGCGTGTTCTGCCCGTCATAGCGGCAGGCGCCGCACTGGATGGTCGGGAAAAAGCCGCCGAAGCTGTCGTAGTAGATCGTCTTCCAGTCCGCATTGCTCTGGTGCCAGTGGCCGCAGAACGCGACGGCGTTCGGGAACTCCCTCAGCGCATGATTGCACTTGAAGTGGTTGCGCTTGTGCGACAGGATGAAGAACGGCTTCTTGCCCTTGAGCGACAGCGCCCCGGCCTTTCCGAGGACGAGGTTGGCCTGCTCCATTTCGTCGACCTTGTCGTCCCAGTGACGTCCGAAGAAATGGTAGCCCTTCACCTCCTTGTGCCAAACGCCCTCGTACTTCTCGCCCCACACGCGCTCCCAGTGCCGCGGAAGATCGGCGCAAAGCGCATGTTCCTTCCACGCTTCGGGATCGGGCCAGATTTTCCTGATGCGGTCGCAGTCGCCGAACCACTCGTGGTTGCCCGCGACAAATAATTTTGCCGGCCCGCCGCTTTTCCCGAACGCCTCCTCGAAGAGCTCGCGGTGGAACTCGAGCTCGCGCACCGCGCCACGGTGCGCCGCGTCTCCGAGATGCACGAGCGCGTCGATGCCGCGATCCCTGAAAAGCTTCAGCGCGTTGCGGATGTACGAGAACGACATCGTCCGGTAGAGCGACTTCCCGTCCCATTCCACCATCAGGTGCGTGTCGCTCAGAATCCCAAATACGAGATTGGGCTTCTTCGGCGGCTTCCACCCCGGAGGCGCCGCGAAGACGCGCCCGCCCAATCCGAACGCCACGGCGCCGGACAAGAACCCGCGCCTCGATACGCCTGTCTTATTCATGTCTGCCATTTACGCAGTTCAACGGAACCTATCGGAACGAAATGATCAGGCCTGTGCGCGGGACGACGTAAAGCGTCGACACGCCGTCCGCCGTAATCATGCGTAGGCCGCACTCGCAGTTGTTCGGGTCGTAAATCTGCCACTCCACGCCCGAAGGGATGGATGGAGCCGCCAAAACAGGCACCTTCCCCGCCGCATGCATGTCACTTCGCGACACGGCGGATATGTCGAGGGTAATTGTGCCGCTCGCCGTGAGCGCGGCGGAGATCGTCTGCACCGCGTTCGTCGCCGTGAGCTTCACCGCCGCGCCGTCCGCCAGCGCCAGCCGCGGAATTGCGTTCCCCGCCGTCAGCGTGCCCGTGACCCTGAGCGTGCCGGTTCCGCCAACCGCGGCGCCGTTGTTGACAAAGTCCTTCACTTCGACCGTATGGTTGGCGACAAACGCCCCGCCCGTGCCGACTGCGATCGCCCAGTCGGCGCCCGTCGTGTTGTTCCAGGCCTGCAGCGTGCCGTTGCTGACGGCGACCGTGCCTGCGCCCAGGACCGTGGTCGCGCTCAGCCAGAAGAAGTTCGTGCCGGTCAGCGTCAACGTATTGCCGCCAAGCTCCAGACGCGTCGCCTTGTGCCCCGGCGCGAGCAGGCCGAACGACCCCACGGCATGCGCCGTCGCGTCGCCAGCCAGGATCAGCTGCACCATCTGGAACTGATTGCTCAGCAAATCCTTCCCCGTGTTGGCGACCGTCGCGCCGGCGGCAAGGCGCACGCTCGCGCTCACGTCGTAGAATCCGTTGAAATCGAACGTGGCGCCTGGCGCGACCACGTCCACGAGCTGGTTGGCCGCAGGCTCCTCCTCCGTGACGAAGGCGTACGGATTGCCGGAAACGTTCGCCTTCCTCTGTACCATGAGCGTTCCCCCGTTCACGGTGTATCTGCTCTTCGACCCGTTGTAGAACGGTACGACGGCCGTCGCGCTGCCGTTCTTCACGACAGCCCCGTCCCCGAAATAGTTCGCGGCATTCGTGGTCAAGGCCGTGCCGACAATCTCGATCGTCCCGTTGTTCGTGATCGCGTTCGCCGTCACGTGCGCGTCCATGCGCAGCGTCGTCCCCGCACCCACGGAGATTTTCGATGAGCCGCCGTTGTATGCGCCCTGGCGGATGTCAACCGTGCCTTGAACGATGTCTAGCAGGCCGGAACCCGAAACCGACAGCGGCTTCGTCCAGAGCCACAGCGTGCCGGTCCCCGCCTTCGTGAGCCGGTTCGTGCCGAGATTCAGCGTGCCCCCGTAGAAATAGCCGTTGGCGGTAGTGGACCCGTTGTCGGACACGATGCCAAGGTCGCATCCCGTCGCGCCGAGCGTGACGTTCCCCGCAAGCGTCAGCCCGTTGGCCTGCCAGGGGATGCCCCACCCGGACTTCACGAGCGGCCGCGTCGCACTTGTCCCGATGTTGAGTGCCGTTCCGAGGTTGACGAGCGGGCCGGGGGCGTCCACGCCGCCCGTCGCCACGCCGTTCCCCGCGATCGTGTAGACGTAGGCGAGGTAGTTCTGCCCGTTGAGATCGACCATCCCGCCATCCTCGACGAACACCTTGCCGAAGCTCTTCTCGCGGCCGAAGAGCCCGAACGGACCGGTCGCCTGGATCTGGTGCGGCGCCTGCGCCCAGGAAGCGCCCGCCACCGCCACGGCACCCGCCTTCACCTTCAGACCGCCCGTAAAGGAACTCGCGGAAGAGGAGAAGGTCACGCGTCCCGACGCCACCTCCACGTCACCCGCGCCGATGATCGCGCTCGACACGGTCACGTCCCCGGCGTAAGCCGCCGTCGCGCCGGAACGTCCCCGCACGGTCGCGGGCGAGAGCGCCGCCGGCACCGTGGCGTAAACCCGCTCGCCAAGCTCCAACAGGGGGAACGAAACGGTCGCGGCGCCGCTTCTCGCGAGCATGTTGGTGGCGATGCCGTCGGAAAGCCCGTTGGCGATGATGAGTTTTCCGATTGTGACGTTTTCGTCAAAGGTCAGCGTGGGGCTGTCGCCCGTCACGACCACGCGCACCGTGAGCGAGGCGTCGTTGAGCGGCGTACCGCCGGTGAACTCGCTCCAGTTCCTGTCGGCGTCCAGCACGTATTCGATCTCCGGCGTCTCAATCGTCGCGACCAGGTCGAAAACTCCGTAGTTGCCCACGTCGTGGCTAGTCGCCACGCTGGAATTGTTGTTGCCGTTGTACGTGCCGTCCTCGTTGCGGAAACGGTACTCGCCCGGAGAGTAGGTTGCACCGGCAACATAGCAGACGCGGAGGGCCGTCCCGTACACGGCGCCATCCTCCTCCGTAAATTCGGCGACGACCGACTTGATCCAAGCGTCTTCAGGAAACTGGAATTCGGCGAAGATCGACGTGACGTCGCCGGCTGCGTTCGTCGCCACGCATTTGTTGTACGCCTCGATCGGCTCGATGGACGGCAACAACGCCCGGCCTCCCGTACGGGCGGTGAAGGTGGCGTTCGTCAGGTCTCCCAGCGTGAGGGGGTGCGCAGGGTCCCCGCTCGTCCAGAGCGGCGTCGCCGTAGTCTGCAAAAAACCGGGAAACACGCGCAGGGCGCAGAGCTTGTAGCTGCCGTTTTTGGTTCCTCCGTTGAGCGACACGGTGCCGTCGTCGGCCATCGTGAAATACGACCGATACAGATCCTTGCTGTTGCTCTGATACCTGCCGCCGAGCCAGCAGACGTACACGCCGCCGTTTCCGTTGGTGAACTCGATGATCGGAACCTTCGTGTGGCAGTTGCCGGCACCGCCGTTGTCCCAGTTCGGGAACTGCGCCACGATCTTGTCCGCGCTGCCATTTTCGTCGCGGTGGACAGCGATTTTCGTCGCGAGCGTAAACGCCGGATGGTCGGAGGTCTTGACATACCCAGAAAAGGCATGGTTCGTGATGTCATTGAGCGTGATGCCGGCGAAGGCGAGTGCGGCCGTGGAAGGGACTTCCGTCGAGTTTCCCGGATTGGCGGCATTGAACGTGCCGTACACATACGTCTGTCCGGATGTGTAGGTCGTGACGGCGGCATCGCAGACCTGGACCGGCAAGACCGCGATTGCTGCGGCCGCCAACGCCACGGATGCCGACATGATGTTCGCAGTTATGCTTGATGAAACCATCGCTTGTACCTCCCTTTCAGCTCATAGATACAATGTTGCCGATGAGAACTGCCTAAAGTATACACTATTTCGCCGTGCCAAACAAGACCCTCACCGGGCCGAGCAGGCCCGAGGGGGCGCGCCGAAGCAACCGAGAATCATCAACCTGTCAATCGTCGTCATCCCCCGTTACCTTTCGTGTCTCAGAGGCGTGCGTCCAAAAACGGACGGCTAGCGGATGATGACCGTCATGCCAGGAATGTATGTCTTGAGGTAGCCGTTCGCGTCGAGCGCCACGCGGTCTCCGTTCCAGCGGATCCGGTTGAGCTGTCTCTGCGTGAGGCTGCGGTCGTCCGTGCCGATGCGGAGCGAGACCGTCTCCACCCCGCTCGTGATCGTCAGGCGGGCGTCACCCCAGAGGGCCGCAGACGAATCGGCAAACGCGAGCGCCGTGCCGCCCGGCAGGGCGAGCGTGCTGTCCGCATCAACGGTGAGCGTCCCCGCCACGTTCGTCGTGCCGCCCGCGTCGAGCGTGCCGCCTTCCAGAGTCACGCCGATGCCGGAGTTGAACGCGCCGTCCGCGCCGAGCAGGACCGTCCCTTCGGCGATCTCGATGCTGCCCGTGTAGGAGTTCGCCGCGCCGAGACGCACCGTGCCCGCGCCCGTCTTGAGGATCGGACGCATGCTGAAACTGTCGTTCAGATAGTTCTGGAGCTCGCCGTCCAGGAAGAGGTCAGGGGCTGTGTCGCCCGTGATGTCCGCCACGGCCCATTCCCAGAGGTTGGTGTAGGCGGTATTCGCCGAGCTGTTGTGGCCGCGCAGGACGACGATCGGCTGCGAGATCCGCACGGGCGCGCTGCCCGTCGCCACGAGGTAGGTCGTGTTGCTGGACGCCTCGTATCCGGTCCTGAACGTCCCGCCGCTCACGAACGAACCGTCCGCCAGCGTCAAGTGCGAGATGTATCCGTAGTCCTGTCCATTGTTGCCGTTACCCGACTCCACGTGGATTTCAGACTCGCTGAAAGCGTTGAAGGTCGTTGCCGATCCCATCGCACGCAGGCGGCACAGTCCCAGATAGCTGCCGCCCTCCAACTTGACGGTCGTCAAATTGAGGGCGCCTACGATGGCGCCCGCGTAGCCACAATCGATGAACAGCTTGCCGCGATTCGTCACCGTCGTCACGTCATTTACGGACGACGGGAGTGAATTGGCCGCCGTCACGCCCAACAGCGCACCATCCACGACGGTGCCGTTGCACCAGCCGTTGTTCGCGTTCGGCGACAGCGTGACAGCCGTGTCGGTCGTGTTCGTATAGGTGATGACAAGGTCGCTGCACGTGTAGTTGTTCGCAAATGTCGTCTCCCTGTCGAAGTCGTACCCGAAATGGGTGTCCCACACGTGCTTCCCCTTGAAGGTACTTCCCACGCGCCGACACGTGACGTCCGACCCCTGCTGGACGAACTCGTAGATCGCGCACTTCACGTACTCGTTGTTGGTGTCGTTCTTGATCTGGAACTGGCAACGCACGCGCTGGCCGTCGTTCCGGAAGAAGAACGTCGTGGCGGAATAGTCCGCCATCGCACTCATGCTCTTGCTCCCCTTGAACGTCGCAGCTGCCGCCACCCAACCGGAAATGTCCGTGTTCGGAAAGATGACCGCCCCCGACTCCGGCAACTGCCCGGTGTGCATCAGCGTCCCGCCCGACGGATCCACCGTGCCCTTCACGAGAACATTGCCGGGATAGTTGGCGCCCGTGTCCGTAATCCTCCCGGTAAACTTCTGGCGCGTGCGCGACACCTCCAGCGTACCGTGGCAAAACACGACCTTGTTCGTGAACGTGCCGCCGCCGAGCGTGCCGCCGTCCAGCGCGAGCGTGGCGAGGTTCTCGGTGCGCAGAAGGCCCGTGAACGTGTTGGTCCCGGCGAGCGTCACGCGCGTGCCGAAGAGCAGGTTCCGCGCGCCGTACGTCGGCTCGCCGCTGTCCTGGAAAAGCGGGGTCTGGTTCACGCCCTGCGTGCTGAAGTCGACGCCGCGACAATCGACGTCCCTCGTGCCCCAGTACTTCGCGCGCACGGCACGACCGTAGATGTGCGGTCCGACCTGCGTGAGTTCGATGAACACGCACTTCGTGTAACCGCCGCCGTACCACTGCATCTGCGCAGTGAGGGTCGAACCGTCGTTCTCCAGATAGTAGGACTCCATCGGCGTGCTGTTCACCCCGACCCACGATCCATAGGCCGTACCTGCCAGATGCGTGACGCCCGCAAGGCAGGCGTTGGACATGACGATCGTCGGTTCGGCCTTCAGGAAGTCGTTCGGGTTGTCCAACCTGTAGATCTGGTTTGCGATGCGGAATCCCGCCGTGCCCGCAATCGGATTCTCGAACCGCACCGCCCCCGTGCGCATTACGACCTCGGCGCAGCCAATCATCGTGAGCGTGCCGCCCGTGAACGTGACCGGCCAGCCCTGCGCCGTGATGTGGCTCGCCGTCACGCCGTCGACGGCGATTGCCACCGTCTGCGCCGTGCCGTTCGTGAAGACGGCCCGCGCGCCTGGCGTCCACGCCGTCGCTTCGCCGGACGCCGTGAGCCAGTTGGGCGTCTCGTCGTCCCATGTGTCGCCGTTCGCGCCGTTCCACCAGAGGCTCGTGCGAAGGTAGGCGTCGTCCTCGTCGCTCAGCACCAGGTTCTTGATCTGGTAGCTGGTGCCGCCCTCGGTTCTGTTACCCCATGGGGCTCCATCGGCGTCGGTGCCCTCGTAGTCGCGGTAGCGGTCGTTGACATAGGCGGTGTAGAAGGAGCGCCCGACGATGTCATCGCCGTCCTGCTCGAGCCGAAGCTTCACGCACTTCGTGAAGTCGCCCAGATAGCACTGGAACTGCACGGTGAGGACGGATCCGTCGTTCGTGAAGTGGTAGGGCGTGGCGGGCGGGAATTCGCTGTCGCAGCTCATCGCCCCGCCGATGTTCCCCGAAATGGACTTCACGTCCGCAAGGTTCACGCCCGTGAACAGCACCACGTTCGTGACGGGCACGGTGCCGGAATAGGTCCCGAGCGTCGCCGCGTGCGCAGCCACGCAACAGGCCAGAACGCAGAATGCAAATGTCTTCATGGTGTCACCCCTTTAGCTGCCAGTACCGCGCCGCCCACGGCGGCGGAGTCGGACACGTCGAGCGTGCGCACCTCCGCGCCGAAGATCTCGCGGATCGTCGCGAGGATGCCCTTCGAGCGCGAGGCGCCGCCCGTCACGTAGATGGTCGCGAAGTCGCCGATCCACCGCGTCCGTTCGCGCATGTTCGCGATCTGCCCTTCCACGACGGCGCGGATTTTCACCTCGGGCGCGGCGGCGGCCCAATCGAAATTCGCCTCGATGCCCGTCGCGTCGTGCTTCGGCGTGAGCTCCGTCTCAAAGTACGGAAACGCGCGCTTGCCGCCGTTGCCGGGCGGCGTAAGTGCGAACGCCGTCTCGTCGAAGAACGTCCAGTCCGCGCCGCAGTCGCGCCGCACGCGGTCGCGCGCGAGCGAACCGTTCTTGAAGCAGGAAAGCGACATGAATCCGCCCGCCGGGTTGCCGAACACATGCCCGCAGCCGTCGGGGTCCGTGCGGAACTCCGGCATCGCCGCGAAGAACGTGTCGCTCGTCCCGAGCGAAATCACCGCGCAGCCAGGCGTCGCCGCGCCGCACCCCACGAGCGAGGCGGGGTTGTCACCCGTGAACGGCGCCACGGGAATGCCGGGCTTGAGGCCGTATTCCGCAAACCGCTCCGCGAGCCGCAGCGGCGCGTCGCCCGGTTTGTGGACGGACGGCAGCTTTTCCAGCAACCCCGGCGCGGCGAAGGCGCAGATCTCCTCGTCCCACGCGAGCGTCTGGAGATTCAGGAGGTTCATGCCCGCGCCGTCGCCCGTCTCGATCGGCGCGTCCGCGCCGGTCAGCACGGAGGTGAGATACGAGCTGAGCAGGTGGACGCGCGCCGTGCGCGCCCAGGCGTCCGGTTCCTCCTTGATGAACTTCATCACCTGCGCGGCGGCAAAGCGCTCGATCGCGGGCGACCCGGTGCGCGCGCGGAGCGCCTCGCCGAAGCGGGCGTCGAGCGCGGCCACTTCCGCGCCCGTGGACGAATCCATCCAGATGGGACTCTCCGCGCGTGCGAAGCTGCCGTCGGCGGCGAGGTACACGGTCGCGTGCTGCTGGGCGTCGCCGCCCACGGCGGCGATCTCGCCCATCGGCGCGCCCGCGTCGCGCAAGCGCGCCAGCACGAGCTCGAGGCCCTTCACCCACATCGCGGGGTTGGCGCGGCGTACGCGCGGGTCCGCGTTCGGCAGGAAGCCGTCCGGAGAGCCGAACTCCGGGAGGTCCTTTCCGTAGTTCACCGCCGCCGAGGCGACGACGCGTCCGGCGGCCGTGTCGTACACGACCGCCTTCGTCCCTTGCGTGGAGGAATCGATTCCAAGCGTCAGCATGTCACGCACCCCGGTTTGTTTTTCGGTTACTTCAAAAGGCGGATTTCGTCGCCGGCGAGCGTGAGCGACACGCGCTGGCCGCCCTTGTAGAGGTCGACCGGCTGCGGCAAAGCCGTCGCATTGACGAGCACGAGCGCCTTGCGTCCGTCCGCCGCCACGTAGGCGTTGCAGAACACAGCCGGACGCTTCCCGGTGACCTTCCGTCCGCCGTAGAGCGAGACCTCGTAGGGCAGGGAGGCGCAGACGACGCGCGGCGGCTTCACCTGCCGTCCGAACGCGAGCCAGGCGCGTCCCTCGCCGTGGTAGAAGGCCACCCAGCGCCGCATGAAGTCATCATACGCGCCGCGGCCGGTGTTCTCCACCTCGCGCGCGCTGCCGTCGGGAAGGACCTCCTCGAGCGTCATGCCGTCCACCCAGCAGACCGCATTGCCGTTCAGGTGCATCATGATGCGCAGGTACGACGCGCCCGCCGGCACGGTGAACTCGTGTGAGACACGCTGCCAGCCGGCCTCCGGCGCGGGGAACTTCAAGTTGCCGCCCCCGCCGGTGGACTTGTTCGACGAGCCGAGGAAACACATGTTCACCGAGTTGGGGGTTGAGCCCTCTTTCGTCTTCAGCCAGGCGCTCAGACGGTACGTACGCCCCGTCGAGAAGGCCGCGTCGTCCACGCACACATTCTGGGACACCTGCACGGCCGTCTCGGCCTTCGTCGACTCGAGGCGGATGGAGCACACGCCGTCGTGCACCGTCTCGCGGTCCACGTAGGCACGCCCGTTCCAGAGAGCGCCGTTGTAGCCGTTCAGCTTCTCCCAGCCCAGGAACTTCCCCTCGCCGGTGGCGAGCTCGAAGTCGCCGTTCGCGAGCGCAGCGTGGCTGCCGCCGAGGTCCGCGCGCGCCGGCGAGAGGAACGGGATCTGTCCGTCCGCCGCGGCGTGCGCCTGCCAGATGCGGTTGCCGCGGCGCGGGTTCGACTGGAAGCACGGCAGGTACTCGTGGTAGATGTAGTTGAACACGCTCGCCCACTCGTCCGCCCCGCTCTCGCAGTCGCGGTAGTCCTGGATGCCCACGAGGTGGTTGTAGTGCTCGTTCGGCTCCTCCACGCACACGATCGCGTCGGGCACGCCGTTCGTGCGCATCGCCTCGCGCATCGTGACGAGCTGCTCGAGGAACACGTCGGTCTTCCACTTGCCGTCGCCGGGGCCATGGGGATGCGCGCGGCTCCAGCAGGACGGGAAGTGCCCGCCCACCACCTGGTCCACCTGGATCATCTCGCAGCCCAGGAGCGCGAGCGGCGTGCAGATGTAGTCGTTCCACCAGGTACGCGTCCAGGGGTCGCCGCCGCACATGCAGGCGCAGTCGCCGCCGCGCAGCCAGCTCGGCGTGCGCACGTAGCGCCTGCCGTCGCGGTTGAACACGGCGTGGGGATGGCCGATCCGCTCGAAGCGCTCGCGGTCGTCCCAGGCGAACGAGCCGTCCGCCTGCTTGTCGTACGTGCGCGTCCAGTGGTAGCCGGACGGCCACGGGAAGGAGTGTCCGCCCAAGGCGTGGAGGTCGGAGACGAGCGACGCGAACGCCTCGTTGCCGCCGTGGACGGGGAAGTAGTCGGGCGTGACCCAGTAGCCGCGCTTCTCCCAGCCCCAGAACGCCACCACGAGGGGCGACGGCACGAACTCGCGCTTCCAGTAGTCCTTCATCCAGGAGCGGATGAGGTCGGGCTGTTCGATCCACTCGCGTCCGAAGCGCACCATCGCGGGCGCGTCGCGCATCCAGGCCGGCACGTCGTCGCGCTGCTCGAACACCTTCTCGCACCATTTCTGCTTCACGGCCCATGCCTAGTAGATGTCGGCCGCGTCATGCCACGTGCAGGGGTCGGCCACCGTGCCCTCGAAGCCGCCGCTCACAAGGTCGTACGCCTGGTCCACGGTCCCTTCGTCGAATCCGAGACGGCGGCTGTACACCACAAGCCCCTCCGCCGCGCGCGTCGCGCCGATGAATTTGGAGTGGCCGGCGGCGTCCTCCGCCGCGAAGTAGAAACCCGCGCGGTCGTCGTAGACGGTCGCGAACTGCGCCACGAGCGCGCCCGGCTGCTGCGCCTCCGCGCGCCAGCCGACGTTCCGCGCGCCGGGGTTGTGCGTCACGCCGCCCTTCGCCGTGCCGAACACGAACCGGTCGTCGCCGCCGTCGCTGCCGAGGACGGGCGACACGAGGAGGCGCGGGTATTCCGTCTCCTCCACCGCCCAGCCGGGCGCGGTCTGCACGGAGATGCGCCAGCGCACGTGCGTGCCGCCGCCCTGCGCCGTGCAGGACACGAAGAGGACGCCTTCCTTGAACCCGCCGTAGACGAACCGCGCCGCGTTCTGCGCGCCCTCCTCGAGCGCGCACGTCTCCGCGTCGTCCGCCGTCACGACCACGCTTTTCGTGAAGTCGTCCGCGCGCGTGAGCTTCAGGCGAAAGATCGGCGTGGAGACGCCCGTCGGCGCGAGCTCCGCGCCGTGCGCCGTCACGAGGCGCGTCACCGCGCCCTTCGCCTGCTCGTCGAGCGTCGCCGTGAGCGACGCGCCCGACACCTCGACCGCACCCGCCGCCCACGGCGCAAACGCCGCGGCGGCCAACCAGATTGCTGAAGATTTCATGCGCACATTATACCCGAACTTCCGCCCGCGCGCAAGCGGCGCGCGCATTCTGCGGAGTCAGGGGCGAGGGCCGTCAAGCGCGTCGGCAAGCTGGTCGATGCCGGCGCAATTGAGGCGGAACGTGCCCTCGTTCCTGCAGTCCATCCACGACGCCATCACGTATCCCTTCAAATGCTCCGGCGAGACGTTTGCGCGGCAGAACTTCACGATCTCCCTCGAATTGTCGGAGTTCTCGGTGCGACCGGACGCCCTCAGCTTCTTCGACACCCAGTTCGTCGGCAGGGCCACGATGTCGAACCCCGCCTTGTCCAGGTCGATGAACAGCCTGAGCCTCGGCCGGTAGTTCGGCTTCATCCTCTCGATCACGTAGCCCTGCGCGTCCTCGTTGTAGTAGCTCGTGCACTGCAGGACCGACTTGGGGCACTTCGCCACGAAGTCCGGATGCTTCCAGCCGTAGCCGCTGAACATCCACGGCCTCACGCCCTGCCGCTCCACGACGTCGACGAACTGGTAGAGCGCGTGCCACCAGAGCTCGTGCTGGCGGCAGTTCACGTGCACCGACTCCCATTGGTATTCCAGCTGCTCCTCGTCGAATCCGATGTGCATGAGGCGCGGCGTCTCGAAGATCTCGCACACGTCCTTGATCACGTCGAAGCAGACGCGGTAGTACAGGTCGGTCGAGACCATCCGGTGGTACTGCTTGAGCCACTGGTCGTGCGTGGCGGAGAAGTTGAGCTTCGGGATCGGCTCAAGGCCCATGTTCCGCAGCCGCCGCACCTCGGCGCGCATCCGGTCAGGCGACCAGCTCCCCTTGACGGCCAGCTCGGGGTGGCTTGGATACTCCACGAACTCGCCGAGGTCCATCACCACCATGTTGAAGGCGCGCTTCTTCGCGTGGTCGACGGTGCGGTTCCAGATGTCCTCCGAGAAATAGATCTCGTCGCGCGTATAGCGCCTGCCTTTGACTTTCGGCTCCCCGGGCGCCAGCCACTCGCCCCACATGTTCATGCCCATGTGCAGCAGCACGCCGCGGATTTGGTTGGCGGGCGCAACAAGTTGCGCCCCTCCCGGTAGGGCGCGGCCTCCGGACGCGCCGCCCGCCGCCACCGCTGCCGCACTTCCGATGAACTCTCGTCTTGTCATGAGTTCCTCCTTCGACTATCGAACGACGATCACCATACCGCGCTTGCAGACATGCACGCTTTTCATGGTCGTGTGGAAATTATAGCAGATTGCCGAAGTGCAGACGAACAAAATCGCAAATCGATTTTCCGCCTGTCTCTACGCCGATTTTGTCTGTTCTGCCGTCTTGACATTTCAGCCTGTTTGCTCCATACTATGCCGCCGTTCAAGAACAAGGCACAGACAGACATGAGTCCCGACTTCCTTCCACGACTTCTCGAGTTCGCGATGCTCTTCTGCTTCGGCTTCTCCTGGCCGTTCGCCATCGCCAAGACCATCCGCGCCAAGCGCGTCGACGGCAAAAGCCCGATGTTCGAGATCATTGTCATCGTCGGCTACCTCTTCGGCATCGCAAGCCACCTCATCAGCGACCGCAGCTGGGTCATCTGGGTGTACCTGGCCGACACCGCGCTCGTCGCGACCGACCTCTCGCTCTACTTCCACTACGCGCGGCGGTCGCGTAGGAGCGCGACCCTCCCGTAAAAGTCCCATACGAGAATACCTACCATGGAAAACACCTTCAAAGACCTTTCGCAGCTCAAGAAGTTCCGCCCCGCCGAACCCGAACCGCCGCCGCCGGCACCCGAGCGGACGCCGGAAGACCGACAGCTCGCAGGGGCCACCAGTTCCACCGACTACTTCTCCTCGCTCCTGGGACCCGGTTCGTCCACCCGGCAGAAGGAAGCGCCCCGCCGCACCACCGTCGTCACGCCCGGCACGGTGGCCCGCGTGCGCGCCGAGCAGGCCGAAGACGCCTTTGCGGCCGAACGCGAATCGTTCGAGGCTGAACTCGCGGAAAAGCAGGCGGTGATCGACGCCCTCGCCCTCGACGCGGCCGAGGCGAAGGAATCGCTCGCGCGGGCGCAGGAGGAACTCAAGCAGGCGCAGGAGGGCCTCGCGCAGACAGGGGCGAGGGCGGATGAGGAACTGGCGAAACTGAAGGAGGAACTCGACCAAGCGAAGACTGCGCTCGAAGCCGAACGCTCTGAGCTGAAGGTGGACGAGGCGATGCTGGAGGAGATGGACGCGAAGGACCGCGAGATCGCGCGGCTCCAGGCGCTGCTCGTGGAGGCGCAGCGCACGGCGCTCTCCTCCACCGTTTTGCTCGACAAGCCCGAGGGCATTTCCGAGAAGTTCACGGGGGAGGTCCGCGAGCACCTGCTGGAGGCGCTTGCGGACGCGCAGCGCGCAGCCGACGCGGGCGGACGCGACCGCCGCGCGCGGATCCTCGAGGCGATTCTCTGCGCAAACGCCTGCTCGGGCGAACTCGCCCGCCGCCGCGACGAAGTGAAGCAGGTCATGAAAGACGCCGGTTCATTCATCGACGACGCGACGATCGCCGCGCTGGAGAGACTCGGATTCCGCTACGTCTCGGGGTCAAACCACCACAAGCTCGACTACGCGGGAATCCGCTTCCCGGTTGCAAAAACCCCCAGCGACCACCGCAGCTGCCTCAACCGCGCGGCGGAAATCTGCAACCGGGTGTTCTGATCCGCGGCGGGCGGATCAGCCGTTCTTCTTCTCGAACTCCTTCATGAAGTCGACGAGGCAGTCCACGCCGGCCATCGGGAAGGCGTTGTAGATGGACGCGCGGATGCCGCCCACGGAACGGTGTCCCTTGAGCGACTTCATGCCGGCGGCCGCGGCCTCCTTGATGAACTGGGCCTCCAGCTCCTCGGTGGGCAGGCGCCACGTGACGTTCATGTTCGAGCGGTACTCCTTCAGCGCCGTGCCGCGGTAGAAGCCCGAGCCGTCGATGACGTCGTAGATCTTCTTCGCCTTCTCGGCGTTGAGCTTGAAGAGATTCTCCTTGCCCATCTTCTTGACCCACTTCATGGTCTCGCCGAAGATGTAGATGCCCCAGGTGGGCGGCGTGTTGTAGAGCGAGTTCTCGTCCACGTACGTGCGGTACTGCAGCATCGTGGGGATCGAGGTGGAGCCCTTCTCGGCGAACTCCTTGCGGATCGCCACCACGGCCATGCCGGACGGGCCGAGGTTCTTCTGCGCGCCCGCGTAGAACATCGCGAACTTCGAGTAGTCGCGTTCGCAGGAGAGGATGTCGCTCGACATGTCGCCGATCAGCGGCGAGCCGGAATTCGGGATCACCTTCAGCTCCGCGCCCGAGATCGTCTCGTTCGTGCAGACGTGGCTGTACGCCGCGCCGGGCGTCCACTTGAACTCGTCGTCCGCCGGCATGCGCGTGGGGATGTCCTTCTGGCAGTTGGCCACCACGTTCACCGTGCCGATCATCTGCGCCTGCTTGAGCGCCTTGTTCGACCAGGTGCCCTGGTTGGCGTAGTCGGCGGACTGGTCCTTGCCGAGGAAGTTCATCGGGATCATCGCGAACTGCTTCGACGCGCCGCCCTGGATGAAGCACACCGCCCAGTCGTCACCCAGGCCGCAGAGCTCCTTGAACGTGGCGATCGCCTCCTGGTGGATGGCGTCGTAGTCCTTGCCGCGGTGGGACATCTCCATCACGGACATTCCGCAGCCCTTGTAATCCACGAGATCCGCCTGCGCATTCTGCAGGACCTCAAGGGGCAGCACGGCCGGACCGGCCGAGAAATTATAGACTCGAGACATTTTCTCTTCCTTCCTTGGTTACGAAAAAACGGGGGATATTGTACTCCTTGGACGCGGTTTTGGCAACTCAATTTGTCGTCCGACGTTGAAAAGGATGCCCACGGCGATCAGCGTCGTCATGAGATTCGTGCCGCCGTAGCTGATGAACGGCAGGGCCAGGCCCTTCGTGGGCAGGCAGCCGGTCACGACGCCGATGTTGAACAGCACCTGGAAGAACACGAGGAACGTCATGCCGAAGGCGAGCAGGCGGCCGAGGCGGTCCGGCGCGCGCCGCGCGATACGGACGCCGCAGACGAAGAAAACCGTGAACACCGCGAGCAGCAGAAGCGAGAAGACAAGCCCCAGCTCCTCCGCGCCGATCGCGAAGATGAAGTCGGTGTGGGCCTCGGGCAGGTAGAACTTCTTCTGCATCGACTTCGTGTAGCCCATGCCGAACGGGCCGCCGTGGCTGATGGCGACGAGCGCCTGGTTCAACTGGTAGGCCGCCGGATCGTCGCCCGTCGGCAACGGCAGTCCCAACGCCGTGAGAACCGGCTCCGGCAGCCAGGCGGCCAGACGGCGCATGCGGTTCGGGTTGAACGCCAGCAGCGTGCCGACCGCCGCCAGGGCCCCACCGCCCATCAGAGCCATGTGGAGGAAACGCATGCCGCCAATCCAGCAGAGTGTGCCGCCCGCGAGGCCGATGACCATCGTCGCGCCGAAATCGGGTTCGATCACCGCAAGCCCCATCAGCACGCCGACGATCAGCACGGCCGGCACGGAACCCTTCCAGAACTTCTCGATGCGCCAGCCGGCCCAGTCGAGAAAGACCGCCGTGGAGATGACCACGAAAATCTTCCCCAGTTCGCTGGGCTGCAGACGCACGGGGCCGAACAGCCGCAGCCAGCGGTGCGACCCCTTCGTCTCGGGCGCGAACAGCACGGCGACCATCAGGGCGGCGATGATGACGTAGAGGCTGATCGTCAGATAGGGGAAACGCCGCCAATTGTGGTAGTCGAAGAACGTCGCCGCCAGCATGAAAACCAACGCCACGCCCAGCCAGACGGCCTGGTGCGTGACGAAGTAGCCGGCACTGTTGTACAGCGTGCGGCCCGTCTCCTCGCCCGCGGACGCCAGCAACACGAAGCCGCCGCCCAGCAAAACGAGAACGGAGACTCCCAGGATGGTCAGCGTCCAGCGCACAGCGACTCGACGGTCTTACTGGACGCTCGCCTTGGCGTTCGCCGGAAGCTTCAGCACCTGGTCTTTCTTGATCTCATCGGTCGGCTTGAGGTCGTTGAGGTCCATGAGCGCGCTCGGGCTGATTCCGTAGGCGATCGCAATGGAGACAAGGTCGTCGCCCTCCTTCACCGTATAAGTGAGCGTGGCCGGGGGCTCTTCGGGCTTCTTTTCCTCGGAGGGCTTGACGGCGTCCGCGGACTTCGCCTCCTCGACGGGCTTCGCCTCCTCGGCCTTCGCCGCGTCCTCGGCGGGCTTCGCCGGATCGGCTGCCGGCGCAGTTGCCGCGGCGTCCTTCACGGCCGGATCCTTCTTCTCGGCGTCGTCCTTCTTCGCGACGGGGGCGGATTCCTTCGCGGCCTCCTTTTTCGGGGCCGGTACGGCCTTCTGGGCGGTCTGCTTCTCGGCCGGGATCTTCAGCTTCATGCCAATGCGCAGATTGTCCTTCTGCAGGCCGTTGAGCGCCTTGAGCGCGCGGATGGAGATGCCGCTCTCGCTGGCGATCTTGCCGAGCGAATCGCCCTGCTTCACGGTGTATTCCTTGGTCGGGCCCTCATAGGGGACGAAACCGCTCTTCGTCTTGACGGGCGCCTTCGTGTTCGCGGCGGCGGGAGCCGGCGCGGCGGCGGGCATCACCTTGCCGTCCTTGTCCTTGGCGGCGGGCTTCGCCTCCGGCGCGGCGGCCTTCGCGACGGCCGGTGCGGCGACGGCGCCGGGCATCTTGAGTTTCTGGCCCACGCGGAGGCGATCGGGGTTCAGGCCCGGATTCGCGGCCACGATCGCTGCCTGGCGGTAGTTCGTGCGCTTGCTGATCAGGAAGAGCGTGTCACCCGGCTTCACCACGTATTCGGCGGCGGCGGCAGGCTGGGCGGCCGGCGCAGGAGCCGGCGCGGCGGCGACCTTCGTCTTCGGCGCCTTCGGGGCCGGTGCGGGCGGCAACGGCTTGATCGTGCGCACGGCCGACGGCTGGGTCACGGCTGGCTGGGTCACGACCGGCTGGGCCGGCTGGACGGTGTCTGGCGGCGGCGTGGCCGACGCGATCGGCTGGACCTCCGCAACCTGCGTCCCCGGCACGGCGGCGGGCGCGGTGCGCGGAGCCGCCGGCGTAACGGAGATCACCGGCTTGTTGGGCGGAGGCGGCTGAGGTTGAACAGTCCCTCCCGGCCGCGTCGCCTTGCAGCCCTGCATCATCAGGCAGGCCGCCACCATGTTGATACCCAGAACCAATCCGAGTTTTTGCGCCTTCATTTTTTTCATCCTCGTTTTTTGGTTTCCGCCTCGCCGCCCGTCTCCTCCGCACAGACGAAGGAGGCGAATGCGTCGCCGCGGGCCCCGTAGCTGTTAAATTGATCGAAACTCGCCGCGCCGGGAGAGAGGAGCACGACCTCGCCCGCACGCGCATCGCGCCGGGACCTCTCGACCGCCCGGCCGAGCGTCCCGCAGATCTCGCACGGGACGGTTTCCCGCCACGCGTCGAAGAGCTGGTCTGCGCAACGCCCTATAAGATACACTTTTTTGACCGTGGAACGCAAGTACGGAATCACAAAAAATGGAGAGTCGCCTTTCGGCAGTCCGCCGGCGATCAGCCGGACCGACGGCTCCGCGCGTCCGCCCTGCGCCATCCGCACGCCCGCCGCAAGCGCCGCAAGCGACGTCGCCTTCGAGTCGTCGATGTACGAAACACCCTTTATTTCCGCCACTTCCTGCATTCGGTGCGCGAGCGGCACGAAGTCCGCGAAGGCGCGCGCGATGGCCTCGCGCGGCAGTCCCGCGGCGTCCAGAAGCGCCGCCGCGACCTCGCCGTTCGGGCGCAGCACCTCGTTGTCGAAATACGAGCCCGCGAGGCAGTCGTCCCACGCGCGCGCCGCGGCGACGGCGCGCGCGGCCCCTTCAAGCATCCTGCGTTTGAGCGCGTGGTATGCCTCCACGCTGCCGTGACGGTCGAGATGGTCCTCCTGCAGATTGAGGATCGCGGCCGCCTCCGGGCGGAAATGCTCGGGGTGCGTGGTCTCCATCTGGAAGCTCGACACCTCCACCACGGCCCACGCCGGCTGCGGCTCCATGAGCGCCACCTCGCAGAGCGGCGTGCCGTAGTTGCCGCACGCGACCGCCGTCACGCCCGCCGCGTTGAGACCGTCCGCGACGAGCTTCACCACGGAGCTCTTCCCCTTTGATCCCGTCACCGCGAGCATCTTCCCCGCATAGTGCCGCGCGCCGAGCTCAAGCTCGCTGATCACGGGCACGCCCGCCGCGCGCGCCG
>JAFRNO010000138.1 GCA_017430155.1 Kiritimatiellia bacterium
GACGATCTTCTTCACGTTGTCACGGCGCGTTTTCCACACGTCGCAGATGGCGAGAAACTGCACGTCCTTCTCCGGCAGCACCCAGCTGCGCATCACGCCGCAGCCGCGTCCACCCAAACCAATGCCGGCCACGGTTATGCGGTTGGACGGCGCCACCGTGCCGTTGCGCCCAAGCGCGGAGGCGGGCACGAGCCACGGCAGCGCGACCGCGCCGCCTGCCCCGCCGAGAAACGACCTTCGAGAGATCTTCATAATGTCACTTTCTGTTTAAGTTGGTGAGAAAATGATTTCTTTGATTGTACCATGACTGCATAGAAACAATGTCACCGATATGTCACGTTAAAATTCCAGCCAGTCGGCGGCGAGAAGACCGCAGGGACCGTCGAGGCCGCTGACCGCAAACCAGAAGCGCATGTCCCATGTCCCGTTGGCGGAATCGCCGAGCATCGGCTGGACGGACGTGCTGATGGCAATCTCCAGCTTCGCCTTCTTCCCGGCGAGCTCGGCGGGAACGTCCCATTCGAACGGCGCCCACGCGCGCACGCCCAGGTCCTTGCCGTCCAGCTTGACCTGCGTGAGACGTCCGCCCGTCGAGAGACGCAGCCGCGTGCGCGCGACGTTCGGCACCGTCACCTCGGCCGACCACGTGGCCGTGCCCGTGAAGTCGGCGAGCCCGTGCATCGCGAGCGGTCCCAGCTTCACCTTCCCTTTCGGACGCGGCATGAGGACGCCGTTGAAGACGGCGAAGTCGCCCGAGACGAACAGCGCCGGGAAGAAGAAGTTCTTGTCGGCCTCACCCGACGCAATCGCGAACCGGTGCTCGCCCGCCGCAAAGCCGAACGGCTTCGTCTGGCGGTAGAGAGGATCGTAGCAGGGGCGCAAGGATGTGCTCGGCTCGGACGACTCCACCTTCACGCCGTCCATCTCGAACGCATACGGCTCGGCAATGTGGCGAATCACGGTTTCGCCCTTCGCAGGCTGCTCGTTGAGTCCGACGGGGCGACCGGACGGCGTGACGGCGTAGCTCATCGCGCAATCACGAGTGAGGAGGCGAACGCCCTTCAACGGCGCGGCGACGGTGAGCGAGCCTTTGCGCGAGGGGTCGAAGTTGACGCGGCGGATGTTCGGTGCGTCAAGGGTGAGATCCCAGTCGACATTCACGAGCGAGCGCACGGCGGAGGGTAGGGCGAGCCCTCCGGGCGAGCCGTTCGGTAGGGCGGTCGCAACAAGTTGCGACCCTTCCGCTGGTAGGGCGGGGCGTCCTCGACCCGCCGCGTTGAACAACACCACGCCGCGCGCGGGGAGGGTGAACGGCGTGCGCGCGCCGTTGCGCTCGGCGATGAGCATACGGTCGGTGAACGGCTGCAGGTTGATAACCGCGGAAGAGCCATCCGTGTAGGTACGCACGAGGAGGTCCGTGGCGGGGACGGCGGTCGCAACAAGTTGCGACCCTCCCGATCCAGATACGGGAGGGACGCAATTTATTGCGTCCGCCATCCTCGATCCTGCGACAGAGACCGCCTTCAGGACGCGGAAGGTGGCGGGGAGGCGGGCGCGGCAGAGGGCGAGGGCGTCGGCCGCGGTGAGGTCCTTCCTGCCCGTATGCTCTTCGGAGAATGTTCCGCCCAGGTTGCAGGTGAAGACGAGCGGGAGGTCGGTGGGTTCGTTCTCGTCCACGAGACGGCAGGTGAACTGGTTCAGTTCAAGCGTCTTCAAGAGGCCGTAAAGGTCGGGACCCGTCACGCCTTTCCGTCCCGCGATGGCGAGTTGCGACGCGAGGCGATTGGGGTAGCGCACGGCCACCTCGCGCTCCGCGACGGTCTTGCGCGCCCAGGCGGCGGCGACGCGCGCCTCGTCGGCCAGCACGCGCGCGTGCTTCTCGTACCACGGGTGGATCGGCCCCGTGGGGGAGAGATAGCCGTGCTTCTCCACGAGTCCGCGCTCGTCCATCACGTCCATGCAGGTGATGTAATGGTCGATGCCGTGGAACGCGCACTGCCACATCACGTTCCGCAGCGTGGCCGGCACGTGGTTCGCGGGGCCGCACGCGTAGAGTTCCACGAGGCCGCCGTTGCCGCGGTGGAGGATCGCCTGGCGCGCCACGTTGTACGTCACCCACTCAATGGCCGGGCGCGCGCCCGGAGTCGCGTCGTAGGCCGTGCCGATCTCGTCCATGCCCGGCAGCGACTCGCCGCGCAGGCAGAGAATCGGGTTGCCGTTGCACCGCGCAGAGCCGTAGATGTCGTTCTCGGAGATCATGTGTCCGGTCAGGAGGATGCCGTGCGCGTCGCACCACGCGCGGATCTGGTCGAAGTATGCGGCGCGGAAGCGCTTGCCCATGAGGCCGAGGTAGACGGACCACACGTCGCCCTCCTTCGTCGCGAGCCACTTCTCCACGTCGTCCTTGAGCGCGCGGCCCGTCGCGGCCTTGTATTCATCCTCCAGCCCCGAATACTTCCGGAACGAGACGAGCGGACGCCCCTCGGGGAAGGTGACGCGCGTTGGATGGCCCGGCTCGTCCGTGAAGATGCCGAGGATGGTCTTGTTCTTGAACCAGCGGTCGAGACGTTTCGCGTAGACCTCGTGCGTCAGCTCGATGAACCGCGCGACGGCGGCGGGCTCGCACACGTTCACCCAGCCGCCAGGCGCGAGCGCGGTCGTCCAGCGGTACGTACCGTCGGGGTTGCGGTAGACACCATACTCCGCGTAGCGCCACGCGTCGTTCTCGTTCGGCACGCGTCCCTTGCACGTGCCGCTGGGCCAGTTGTACTCGTCGTACAGCCACACCTTCATGCCGCGCTTCTCGGCCTCGTCACAGAACCACTCGTTCAGCTTCAGCCACTCCTCGCCCATGTACTCCAGCTCAAGGCCGCTCCGCGCGTAGATAAGGAACGATTGGATCCCCTGCGCCTGGATGGCGGCCACCTTGGCCCGTACCTCGGCCTCGGTGGGCTTGCCCGTGATGGCGAGAAAGGGAATCATCCCGTCGCCGCGATTCTCCGTTGCTCCTGCCGGTGTGGCTTTTGGACAAAACACCCGGCGGATCGCCTCCAGATACCCGAAGCCGAAGTGCTGGTCGGGCTCAAGATACGAGCCTTCCGTCCACTCGTTCCACGAATTGATTGTGATGAGCTTCGGCAGACCGGGCGGCACGTTGTGGTCGGTCCATTCCTTCGCACGGCGAAGTGCGACCTCGAACTTGGCGGGCGTCGAATCGAGGACCGTCGGCACGGCCTTCCCGGGCGGGTAGCGGGGATTCTGGTCCCAGCCAACCGACGCATGGGCGAAAAAGGCGGCGGGCTTCAGTTCGTTTAGGGCAACGTCGAAGCGCCTCGCGGCCGCCTTCGCCCAGACGGCGTAGTCGGGGTTGCCCTTCGGACTCGCCCAATGGACGAGATTGTAGATCGTCGCCGAATCGATTCCGACCGCCTTCGCCACGTTCGGCTTGAGGCCGTAGTCGCACGCCATGAAATGCGCACCGCCCAGCCCGGCGTCGGCGCAGGCCGTGCGGAGGTACCTGACGGCCTCCGCCGCATTCTCCACGCCGCCGAGGCCCTTGACGAAGTTGGGGACGTCGTAGACCATCAGCACGGGCTTCCCCTGGATGCGGTAGTAGTTCGGCCGCTTGAAGTAGAGGTTGATCCAGCGCGACACGAGCGCGCGGAACTCGTCCATGGACACCGTGCCGCGCCAGATGAAGTCCGTGTAGCTCTTTTCCGCAACGGTGTTGTCCCAGCCATTGTTCACGTCATGGTTCGCCCACATGATGAAGAACTTCATCTTCCCGTTGTTCGGCGCGCCCAGGAATCCCTTGTCGAGCGCGTCCTCCAGGAACGGACGTCCGCCATACCAATACCAGTCGTAGATGAACACGTTGACACCGTGCGCGACCGCCGCGTCGATCTTCTTGGCCACGACCTTCGGATCGGCTTCGTTCTCGTAGCCCCAGAGCGGCTTGAGCGGCTGGCGGTGCCCTTCCCATTTCGGGACGGCCTCCCACACGTTCTGCCATTCGCCCTTGCCCGCCTTGAAGAGCCCAAGCTCCGCCCACCTCGGCTCGGGATGGTAGGCCGGCCACACAAACGCGGCCACGTCGTAGGAACCCGAACCGCCGCTTGCCTGCGTGGCGCCGAACATCGCCGTCGCATCGTCAAGTTCCAGCAACGCGGCGGCTGACGATCCCATGCAGTTGAGCCAGTCGTAAATCGGCTGGCCAAGCGTGTCGTGCGTCCAGAACGTCGGGATGCGTCCTTCCGGCGCCTGGACGCGGGTGATCGTGTCGCCGAGCGCCCGCGCCTTGGCCAGCAGCTCCGGCTCGCCCGTCGCCCGCCAGAGTGCCAGGTAGGCGCGGATCATCTTCGCCGCCGACGCGTCGATCGGTATGAAGCAGCTGTACTGCTCCAGCACGGACGGCACGTCCCACTGCGGATGGTTCGCGGGACGCTCCCAGCACACGAATCGCTTTTCGCAGAAGCGCAGGATTCGGCGGCACTGCTCCAAGCGTGCCTTGTCTCCGGGGAAGCGGCGCAGAATCTCGAACATCGCATCGACCGCGTTGTGCTTGGTCGGATTGGCGTAGGGCGGACGCGGTTGGATGTCCTCGAACTGCCCGTCCCAGTTCCAGTCCGTGAGCGGATGCGCCTCCAGCCATGCGAAGCAGTCATCGGACGCCTTCGCCCAACGGACATCCCCCGTGGCCTCGGCGAGCGCCCTGAAGAAAGCCATTGGCTTCGTCGGCACAAGCGTGTTCTCGCCGATCGGCTCTCCGGTCGCAAGCCGCATCTTGAGCGGCCAGCTCCCGTCGGAACGGCGCGTCTTGAGGTAGGTCTCGCCGATGCCGCGTGCGGCGTCGAGAAACCGTCGGTCGTGCGTCTCGCGGTAGTAGGCGACGAAAGCCGCGCCCACGTCGGCAGGGTAGAGCAACATCACCTCTCCCCGGTACTTGACGGCCCCCTCC
>JAFRNO010000139.1 GCA_017430155.1 Kiritimatiellia bacterium
GAGGAGAACGCGCACTTCCCGGAACCCGCCTCGCCCGAGACGTACGATCCCGCGATCGCCGCGGCCGGCGGACTCGACCTCCAGCTCCTCGGCATCGGCTTCAACGGACACATCGCGTTCAACGAGCCGATGCGCGAGGACAAGATCGCGCTCGGCTGACGGGACTGTTCACGGAAGGGCAATTGTGGTATCATACTCCTGTGCCGATAGATACACAGGAGCGATGACATGAAGAAATCAAGATTTGCCCTTGCAGCGATCCTCGCCGGTTCGCTGGCGGCTCACGCCATTTCCGTTACGAAGGGAAGTGTCTACACGCGCCCATCGGGCGCGACCTATCCCGACCCGCTCAGCGGCATCACATACGCCGGAGGGAATGCTTTCTACTCGGTGGCAGATAACGGCGCCGACGTGTGGGGACTCTATTCCTGTTCCTTCCAGCTGAGCTCCGACGGAAAAACCATTTCGTCCTTCCAGATCGCGACGACGAACAACGCCGTCAAGCCGTCCGGCACCTCCGACATTGAGGGCGTCGCCTACGATCCGGCCACTGGCAATGTCTGGATCGCTGACGAGTCGAAGAAGACGATCAAGGAATACAATCCGACGACCGGCGCGGTCATCCAGTCGCTGACCATCCCGAACGTCATGACCAAACACCGCAGCAACTACGGGTTCGAGTCGCTCACGATCAGCGGTGACGGCCTGACGCTCTGGACGTGCAACGAGGAGGCGCTGACCTGCGACGGCGACCGATCGTCCTACACTTCCACCACGACCGTGCGCCTGTGCAAGTACACGCGCGCGACGGTCAAGGCCCCGTTCACGCTCGCCGCGATGTACCCCTACACGACCGAGAAGTGGACCTACCAGTATGACTACAGCAGCAAGGCGCGTTGCGGCGTGTCCGACCTCTGCGCACTCCCCGACGGTTCGTTGCTCGTCCTCGAACGCGAACTCAGCTTCAACAGTACGAGCGCAATTGGCATCGCACTCGGCTCCAACCTCCTCGGTTGGAAGCTCTACCACGTCGCCGACCCGTCTGGCGCGACGGACGTGCAGAACGTTCCTGCGCTGACGAACAGCACGTGGCATGCCGTCAGCAAGGCGCTCCTCGCTTCGGGCGGCGGGTCGCTTACAAGCTACGGCAACTTCGAGGGCATCTGCCTCGGCCCGCGCCTCTCCGACTCGACGGTCAGCGTAGTACTCATCTCCGACAGCGGCGACGACTATTCCCCACGGAAGCTCTTGCCGCTCGTCCTCTCCGGTCTCAACGTGCGCACGCTAAGTTTCGACACGCCCGCGCGCGGCGTTTCCTCGATCACCGGCTCGAACTACCGCTACCTGAACGGCGCGACGGTGAACGTGTCGCTGGCGGGCGGCGTCCAGACGCCGCCGACCGCCTACACGAACAACGCGGCCGCGCTCACGGACGTGGGGTGGTCCGCCTCCGGTCAGTCCCCCGCCTCCGGCGGCGGCGAGACGGCGTCGTTCGCCGTGGCGGCGGACGGCGCTTTCGCGTGGACGTTCGCGGACAGCGTCGCCGCCACGCCGATCATCGGCGGCGACTCGTTCGAGCCCTACGCCGTGGGCACGGACGCGTCCGGCCTCGCGGGCTGGAGCGGTGACGGCGTCGTGGAGGCCGGCACGCCCACCCAGCCCTCCGTCGGCTACCCGATGCCGAACGAGGTGCACGAGAAGGTGCTCACCGTCGACGGCGAGGTCACGCGCACCTACTCCGGCACGACGAACGGCAACCAGCGCCTTGAGATGATGCTCAGCGTGCGGCGCAGCCCCGACGACGAGCTGGAGGAGGTCACAGGCGACAACCAGGTGGTGATCGCCGCGGACAAGGACGGTTACCTGAACATCTACCGCCGCACGGCGACGAACACCTGCGAATGGGCGCGCCTCTCGGAAACGCAGTACGCGAACGGACAGTGGGTGCGCGTGGGCATGTACATGGACTACGACAAGGCGGAAGGCGCGTCCGTGCTGGTGAAGCTCGACGGCGCGGAATGCGGCTGGCATCTGATGCCGAACGGCGGCGCGTCCCGCAAGGTCTCCTCGTTCACAGTCTCCGGCTCGACGAAGGTGGACGACGTCCTCCTCACGATGACGCACTTCACCAACGACTGGCCCGTCATCATTGTGGATGCGGTGCCGCCCGCCGAGTGGTTCGACCGTTACGGCATCACGGGCGATTCGCGTGTCCCCGGCGCCTACGCGGCGAACGGCTACACGATGCTCGAGGCCTACACCGCGGGGCTTGACCCGACCGCCAACGAGCTGTTCCGGATCACGGGCATCAAGATCCTTTCCGACGACCGTCTGCAACTGACGCTCAACAGCGTCCGCGACGATCTTTCCAGCGAGGAACTGACATCCCTCTTCGCCATCGTCCGCGCGACGACGCTGGGCGGCGAGGAGACGACCGTCCCCGGCACGGCGGTCGCCGGCGACGGCTGCACCATCTGGAAGAGTACCAACGCGATTGCGGGCGACAAGGCGTTCTACCGGGTGAAAGTCATCGTTCCGAACGAATGACCTCGCACACTTCCGGCGAGTAGTTGCTGGCGTCCACGACCTCCATGGTGATGCCGTCGCCGCCCGCGTCGCGCGCCAGCTTGAGAAGCCGGCGCACGGCCTCCGCTTCCGATATCTTTGCCCGCTTGGCGTATTCAGGATAACCCGGGCGTAGCCAGAAGTTGTATGCCATGATCGGGAAGAACACGCGCCCGCGCCCGGTCGCGCGCACGTCGCGGACGATGTCCGCGTAGATGCGCGCCGTTGATCCCCACATGTCATCCCAGTCGGGCTGCACGCACGCCACCGCCACGCCGTCGATGATTTCTTCGCGCAGCAATCTTCGCCAGTCCACCGCCCGCTGTTCGTAGTTGAAGTCGTGTGGCTCCCCCGCACGCTCGATCGCCATGAGGAGCTCGACCTTCCGTCCGGTCCGCTCGGCCCGCGTACGCAGCTCGCGGTAGTAGCGGCGCGTGTAGCGCTCGACGATTGCCGTCCAGCGCGGGTCGCGCCAGTCGGCCGGCGGCTCGGTGCCGTAGAGTCGCCGCCATTCATCCTCGGTCGGTTTCACGTACTCGAGGTTCGGCGCCCAGCCGCCCGAGCGGCAGAGGTCGATGTAGAAGATCGACGGACGCATCGCGAGCAGCTCGTCGAAGAGGCGCAGCTTGTGTTCGCGCACCTCGTCGTACGCGAGCGAGCACCGTCCGAACCACGGCGCGCCGCCGCGCGCGCAGCACCAGTACTGCGGATGCTCCAGGTTCCATGGCGAGAGCGTCCAGCTCTCTCCGTGGTTCTCCTCCGTCGTGAAGTGGATGCCGAAGCGCACGCCGCGACGTGCGCAGTCGTCCGCCGCCACCTGGATGAGGTTCGTGCCGCAGTCGTCGAAGCGCACCCAGCCGCGCACCGGCTCGCTGAGCGGGATGCGACGCTTGTCGAGCGGCGGCTCCTTGAGCGGCAGCGCCTCCTCCTCGCTCGGATAGCGGGGCACCGCGCC
>JAFRNO010000140.1 GCA_017430155.1 Kiritimatiellia bacterium
CCGCCTGATTGAGGGCTTTCGTCGGCACACCGTACAGTTCCGCCAGGTCGCGGTCGAGCATGACCTGCACGCCGCGGATCGTGAGGATTCGCGCCCGGATCGCGTCGGCATCCGCCACCCCGGAAATGGCTATCTCGTTCATCGCAATTGCTCCCTGTAACGACGTGTATTATACCAAAAATCTGCCGCGTAATCTGCCGCGTAATCTGCCGCGGGCGCCATGCACCATGGAGTTTTCATTTGGCTGTGCACTTCTATCCGATTCCAGCGCTGCACTTCGCTGAAAACTTCACCGCCCTGCCAGCCTGATGGTCCGAGAGCGGGGACCCAGCCCTCAATCCCGTCCATTCAGCGGCTCCAAGCCCCTCCGAGCATGGCGCAGAGGCCCATCGGGACACTCCGCGAGCATGCCGGCCGAGGCCTCGGAGTCATGCCGAGGCCGCTGGCCGCCAACCGTCGCCGCGCGCTATGTCACTGCAAGCCGCCTTTCATCATGATTCGCACAAGCTTCGCAGGATGGAGCTTCAGGTCGTCTTTCACCTGCCCCGTCGTCTTTTCGGGATTCCGTGCGCATATCCACATGCCAAGCGACCTCGCCACCATCATCGCCGACATGACGTTCAGGTCGCACCTCCGCGTGAAGACGTCCTCGTGGTAGCCGTTGTCGCGCTTGCCGTGGTAAGTCTCGACGTACCAGTGCGTCCTTACGATCTCCGCGAACTTCTCCGCGCTCCGCGAGTCGGGGTCGAGCGACGAGACGTGCCAGGCGACCTCCTTCGTCGGCTTGCCGACGGGTTTGCGGATGTCCCTGCCGTGCTTGTCCTTCTTCCCGGTTTTCCGCGTCTGCCAGACCTCCCGGTACGTCCTGATGATCGTCCGGACACCGGGGAACCCGACCTCGACCGCGTCCTGGACGCGGAACACCTTCGTCTCGCGGATCTCCAGCCGACCCCGGTTCAGCTCTTTTTTTTTGAGGAGCCAACGAGGGGACGGATGCGGGAGAGCTCCTCGCACTGCCTCAGGACGCCCTTCTGGTTGCCCTTGACCTGGAGGACGTAGTCGCCGCCGTTCGCGAGGACCGTGTGCGCGGTGTCGTCCTGGCAGCTCAGCGCGTCCGTGCTGACGACCGCGCCGGAAAGGTCCATTCCGGAGAGCGTATCCCGCAGGACGGGGTACTCGCAGCGTCCTTTCAGCCCCTCCTTCTTCGACGCGGGCGCGACCGCGACCACATCGCCGCCATCCGTGTCCACGACCGACACAAGCCCAACGACCTCGTCCACGAACTTGCCGTCCGCCGCGAGATGCCGCGCGAGCTTCCCGTGCTGCGCCGTCATCCACTTCGAGAGGTGCGCGGCGTAGTCCGCCACGTCGAAGTCGTACCGCCCCGCCTTGTCCTTGTGCCGCAGAAGGTGGTAGAACGCGTTGTAGCTGGGGCAGACGCGCTTGCCCCAGACCTCGTTCCCGAGTGCGTCCTTCGCCTTCGGGCACCCGAGTTCCTTCAGCTGGGCGTTGTTGAGCCGCTTCGCGAAGGCGTGGGCCTCCTTCAGGTCCTTGGCCCCCGCCGCGACCGCCATCGTGAAGATCGAGAGGATCGGGCCGATGCCGATCGACTTGTTCGAGCCGCGGGGATCCTTGACGTGGCACAGCTCCCAGTGCAGGCTCTCCACCTGCCCCGTGGAGAACGGCAGGATGCCGTCGGACTTCGAGTGCGCCGCGACGTCGTACTCGTCGGGGAGGTCGTTCGACACGACCAGGTCCCATGCGTCCCTCCTGAACGGCTTCATGAACAGCACCTTCGGCCTGCCGTTGGGGATGTAGAAGTCCCTCGCGTGGTTCACGCGGGAGAACCCCTTCGTCTTCCCGACCTCCTCCCAGCCCGCCGCGCGGTAGCACGTCCCCGCCGAGCGCTCGATGTCGCAGAACGTCTCCGCCAGGAGCGGCCTGTACCCCCACTGCCGCTCCCAGATCGCCGGGAGCTCGCGCACCGCCATGCCGAGGACGTGCGAGGCGAGGTTCGGACGCGACCCCTTCGGCACAAGCTCCGTGTACCTGCGGTTGTTCACCACCAGCTTCAGCCTCGCAGCGCGCATCGCGGGGTTCCACCCGATGCGCTCGTCGCGCGCCTTCAGGCAGTAGCACGCTGCGGCCCACGTCATCAGCGCCACCGGCCTGCCGTCCTCCTCGAACACGAGCCGCACGAGGTCGCCAGCCCCGTGGGACTCGCCCATGTAGTGGTACTCCCCCTCGAGGTTGCGGAACCACTCGGTCTCGCCTATCATGCACTGACGCACTGTTATGTTCATCGACACTCCCTGCCCGCCTTATGGCGCGGCAAGTGTAGTATCTCAAAAATCGGCCTGTTTGTCAATAGGGGGCGGAAACTCAATACGAAATTGGACCTTGCTCAACTATCTGAAATCGCCGTGTGTTCAACGTAGTGTTAGCATGTTACCTTGCAAGAGCCGACAGAGCATATCTGAGTATCTATGTCGAGGATGCAGTTAACCATGTTCCTTTGCCGGATGCAAAGATAGTTGCAAACTTTGAAGATGACATTGGATGGCGTGCTTGGTCTGAATCAGCTAATCCAGACATAGCAGAGGGATTCACGGACAAGCAAGGTTTTTGTCGGCTTTCAGGAAAGACAAACTGTGGCAGAAGTAGTATTTGGGTTGATAAGGCACCCAAAGGTTATTACGAAGCGGCACATGGCGGAAGAACGAAATATACAAGAAGATCGTTGTTGAGAATCTGGCAACCAGAGGATGTTGTCGTCACGGTAGCCCTTCAACGCGTGGCGCATCCCATTCCGTTATACGTCAATCGTGTCATATTGGACGGCCGACGCGAAAGTGTTGGAGGATTCGACGGAACCAACGCCGTGTTGAAGTTTGATTTTCTGGAAGGTGATTGGCTGCCTCCACACGGAGTAGGTAAATATTCGGATATGACGATCACAACGAAACTGGAAGTCGGCGAAGCATTGAACATATGGAGAAGTCACAAGACAACATTCTACGATTTCATTTCA
>JAFRNO010000141.1 GCA_017430155.1 Kiritimatiellia bacterium
ACAGACTGGACCGTCACCTCCTTCACGGGCAAGAACCCGCCGGCCGCGCCGCTCGCCTTCCCGAAACTCGTCGGCTGGAACACCTTTTCGGACGAAAAGCTCAAGTATTTCGCGGGGCGCGCAATGTACGAAAAGCGGATTGACCTTTCTGACGTCTCGGAGCCGTGCGTACTGGATCTCGGCGACGTGCGCGAGCTGGCGAACGTGTGGGTGGACGGACAGTTCCTTGGCTGCCTGTGGGAGGCGCCTTACCGCGTGGAGCTTCCTGCCTCGGCGCTTGGCAATCGAATCACGTTGCGCGTGGAGGTCGTCAATACGTGGCCGAACCGCCTGATCGGCGACGCGATCGCGCGGAAGCGCGGCGCGGCGGAGCCGAAGGGAAAGTACGGTGTACCGCAGTGGGTGCTGGACGACAAGCCGGATTCTGGCACGGGCATCTACACGTGGGTGAACTGGATGGCGGGCTGGACGGCAGACGACAAGCCGCGTCCGTCCGGTCTCCTCGGCCCCGTCCGCATTGTGCAGCCAATGTCCAATTGAGAATTGGCAACATTGGCATTGACAACACTTCCACATTGGCAACAATCTCGCCATAATTTTCACAATACTGCTACTGCCTCCGTACTGAGAAGCTAAAAGCTAACACTTCCAAGCGCAGATATGGTATACTGTACGGCGATTGGAGAAACAGACATGAAAATCCTCGGCGAACCCATATTTGCCAAGAATCCCGACGGCTCCCTCAAGAGCCGCATCGGCACCATTTTCTTTCGTACGCCCGGACTCGTGACGCAGCGCGGCATCCACGCGATGCAGCGCATGGCCTGGATCCGTTCCCTCAACGACGCCCGCGCGGCCGCCGGCCAGCCGCCTCTCACGGAGGCGGAGGAAAACGCGGAGCTCGCGGACTCCGCGGACCTGCTTTTCACGGACGACTACGTGCTGATCCGTCCCGACCCCGCGCGCATGGACCTCGCCCTCAAGGCGGACGAGGCGTTGCAGGAGCTCGTCTCGAAGCGGAATATCCGCTTCCTCAACACGCACGCCGCGAACGTGCGCGACGCGTTGCGCGCGCGCGGCGAGAACTGGCGCATGGCGCGGCGTCCCGAGAGCCCCGAGGAGATCGACCGGGCGATCGAGGGGGCGCACGTGTCGATCCAGCACGCGCGCGTCTACTACTACAACGCCCAGACGGGCACGCGCTACCTCACGGCGGGCGGATACGCGGCCGTCTCCGCCCTCGCGCCCGACGCGTTCCGCGCGCAGGTGGAGGAGGTCGTGAAGGGACTTGCGGGCCACAACCGGCTCGGCCAGCCCGAGATCGCGCTGTTCCCGCCCTCGCTTCCGCCGGACGTGACGGAGGCGTTCCGCGAGATCCGGCCGGAGAAACTGGACGACGCGGCGCTGCGCGCGGCCGTCGACGCGGCCATGCAGAAGTGGCGTCTCGCGCTGCCCGCGAACCTGCGCGAGGAGACGACGGCGAACTTCGCCTGGCGCAACGAGATGAGCGCGGCGCTCGCGCGGCGTCCGAACGAGACGGAAATCGGCGACCAGGACCTCATCCAGGGCATCAGCCCCGAGTTCTACCGCCAGATCGAGTGGCTGCCGGGCGGACGCGTGGAGAACGGCGAGCTGCTGTTCGACTCGCTGTTCGACGAGGCCGCGCGCACGCAGGACCCCGCGCTGCTTGAACTGTGCGATTCCCGCGTGCGTTCGATCATCTTCAACCTCCTGCGTCTCTGCGGACGGGTGGAGTACGTGAACGTGGGCCGCATCGCCCGCTCGCTCGCTCGCCATCCCGTGGCGGGTCACCGGCGCGGCAGCGTCTACATCGTGCAGTACAAGGCCACGGACGAGGCCGACGCGCGCGTGGTCGTGGTGCGCTTCCAGAAATGGGGCATCGCCGAGCACCTCGACGAGGGCAAGGACCTCCTGCGCGCGATCCTGGAGGCGAACGAGTACGCGGACTACATCCTCGACCGCCGCCTCGCCTGCCGCCAGCTCGGCATGAACCTGCCCCACCGGGTGGGCTTCGGCCAGCTCACGGAGAAGTACCATGGCCTGAACCAGTACAACGGCACGCCCGTGCGCGCCTACTACTACGCGCGCAGCTACGTGACCGGCGTCGCGTCCGACAAGGTGCCGCCCGAGCGCTTCCGCAACCCGGCGTTCGCGCAGGCGTTCGCCTTCCTCATGGGCGAGGCCGCCGCGCTCGACATGGTCGTGGGCCGTGCCGCCACCGAGACGGGCGAGGCCGTGTTCGACACGTACTACGAGGTGTTGCAGCCCGGCGAGGACGGCCTGCCCGTGCGCATCGTGGTGACGGACCACGCGGGCTCGTTCGTGAAGTACAAGGAGAGCTTTGACGAGCTCGTGGGCGCGTACGCGAACGTCGTGCGGCGCCGCCGCGCGTTCGTGGGCGACTACGCCGCGTTCGCGAAGGCGTACGTGACGGGCTTCGAGCGGAAGCTTGCCGCCACGCAGGCCGCCTACCGCGCGCGCCGCCGCGCCTTCGACGACCTCTTCGTGCACCGTCCCTACGACACGGCCGGCTCCGGCGCCTACCGTTGGGCGCAGACGCTCGCGCGCCTCGACGCCTGCGACCCCGCCGCCGTGGCCGACCTCCTGAGAAAGGCGATCGAAGCCTAGCCGCATGTTCCGCTACGCCGTCAGACGCCTGCTTGAGCTCATCCCGACGACCATCGGGATCCTGCTCCTCACGTTCGTCCTCTTCAACGTCGTGGGCGGGTCGTCCGCCCAGGTCGTGCTGGGGAAGAACGCGACCAAGGCGTCCATCGAGGCGTTCAACAAGCGCTACGGCTACGACAAGCCGCTCATCCTCAACACGCGGACGGGCGAATCGCTCTTCGACTCGCAGTTCTTCAACTTCGTCAAGAACATCGCGAAGGGCGAGTTCGGCATGTCCACCGAGCACCGCGAGCCGGTGGTCGACGTGCTGAAGCGCGGCGTGGGGCCGTCGCTCTCGCTCACCGTGCCGATGGTCGTGCTCGGAACGCTCCTGGGACTAGCGCTCGCGCTCGGCTGCGCGGCGCTGCGCGGCGGCGTGTTCGACAGGAGCGTGCTCGTGATGAGCACCGTGCTGATGAGCGTCAACTACGTGGTGTGGGTGCTCGCGGGACAGTTCTTCCTCGCGTACAAGTGGCGGCTCTTCCCGATCTGGGGCTACGAGAGCGCGTTCTACCTCGCGCTGCCGGTCCTCATCGGCGTGCTGTCTTCTCTCGGCGTGGACATCCGTTTTTTCCGCACGGCGGTGCTGGACGAGATCTACAAGCCGTACGTGCGCACGGCGCGCGCGAAGGGGCTCTCCGGCACGACGATTCTCGTGAAGCACGTGCTGCGCAACTCGCTCATCCCGATCGTCACCTACATCTCGCTGTCAATCCCCTACCTCTTCACCGGCTCGCTCCTGCTGGAGACATTCTTCGGCATCCCCGGGCTCGGAAGCGTGTCGCTCAACGCGATCAACTCCGCCGACCTCGCGGTCGTGCGCGCCGTGGTGCTCCTCGGCGCGCTCCTCTACCA
>JAFRNO010000142.1 GCA_017430155.1 Kiritimatiellia bacterium
ACCACGAGACGAGCATGCAGAAGAACCAGTGCGTGAAACTGCCGAGTGCCTGCCCCTTGGCGCGGACGGAGTTGGGGAAGACCTCGCTGATGTACACCCAGATGACGGCGCCGGAGGAGATGGCGAAGGCGGCGGTGAAGCCGAGGATGCCGACGACGGCCAGGATCGCGTTGCACTTCTCGGGGCCGAGGTAGAGCTCGTAGCCGGTGAGCGCGAGCATGGCCGCCATCACGGCCGAGCCGCCGACGATGAGGATGCGCCGCCCGAAACGGTCGATGATCGCGAACGCCGCCAGACAGAACACGACGTGCATCAGCCCCACGCCCATGGTGCCCATGAGCGAGGCCATCTGGCTGTCCGCGCCGAAGACCATGTCGAAGATGCGCGGACCGTAGTAGTTGATCGCGTTCACGCCCGACACCTGGCTGAAGAACGCCACCAGGAAAGCGAGGACGATCGGCTTCGTGTACTTGCGCTGGAACAGCGGCTCGCCGACGGATCCCGCGCCGCAGACGGACTTCAGCGAGTCGGCGATTTCGCGCAGCGTCCGCTCCACGTCGGGGAAGCCGATCCGTTCTAGCACGCGCCGCGCGTCTTCCCCGCGCCCAACGCGCACGAGCCAGCGCGGGCTTTCGGGGATCGTGAAGAGCAACGCGGCGAAAAGGATCACGGGCAGGCACTCCATGCCCAGCATCACGCGCCATTCCACCATCTCCGTCGTCATGGAGCCGGAGGCGAAGAGGCCGGCGATCTTCGTGCAGAGCGCCTTGAACCAGCCGCCGTCGGCCATCCAGCGCGCGACGAGGAAGTTTGAGACGTAGGAGATGAAGAGCCCGCTCTCGATGTTCAGCTGGTTCATCGCCACAAGCCGTCCGCGCACCTTACCCGGCGCCAGCTCCACGATGTAGAGCGGCACCACCACCGAGACGCCGCCGATGGCGAGGCCGCCTATGAAACGCATCCATCCCAACATGTGCGGGCCGACGGCGGCGCTCGTCACCGTGAACGCGCAGCCAAGGGCGGAGACGAGGAAGAGGTACGCCATCATCATGAGCGTGGGGCGGCGGCCGAAACGGTCAGCCGGGCCGCTCGCGCAGAAGACGCCGATGACCGTGCCGATCAGCGCGCCGGCTACCACCAGCCCGTGCCAGAACGGCGCCAGGCGGAACTCGTCCTGGATCGCCTGCTCGCAACCGGAGATGACACCAGAATCAAAGCCGAAAAGAAAGCCGCCGAGCGCGGCGACCGCAGTCGAATAGAAAAGGAACTTCTTCATGGCGAGCCAATTATACAGGATATGCGGCTACAATCCCAACACATTCCTGCGCTGCCGCGAGAAAGTTGTACCTACAAGTTCTCGGCGGATATGCCCGCTCCATGATCTCAAGCGCCGTACCGTGGCGGTGCGCCGCCTTTTTCATTTGAAAGCGCCCCCAGCTCGACGAGGCGCGCGCGTATGAGCGCGCGGTCCGCCGCGTTGAACGGCTCGCGCGGCCCGGCCAGCGCGTCGCCGCAGATTCCCATCAGCGAGAGGGCGCACTTCACGCCCTTCACGAAGCTGGAGTTGTGGTGCCCCACGCCGTAGAGGAGCGAAGCGACGTGCATCACGCGCTCCTGGAGGGCGCGGACGCGGTCGACGTCCTTGGCCACCGCCGCCTCGTAGAGGTCGACGAAGAGGCGAGGGAAGATGTTCGCGCCGCCCGGCACGCCGCCCGAGGCGCCCATGAGGACCACCTCGCCCATCGCCTCCTCCGGCCCCATCAGGATCGCGAAGTCCGGCCGGTCCCGCAGCGCGTAGCGGCACGCGTTGAAGTAGCCGATGTTGCCGCTTGAGTCCTTCAGCCCGGCGATGTTCGCATGGCGCGCGAGCTCCACGACGGTCGGCACGGCGATGGACACCTTCACCTGCGACGGCATGTTGTACAGGAAAAGCGGCAGGGGCAGGTTGTCCGCCAGGCGCGCGTAGTACTCCACCAGCTCCGGCTGTCCGGGCGCGAAGTAGTAGGGCGGCGCGGCCACGACGGCGGCGGCGCCGGACGCGGCAGCCGTCTCCGCCAGGCGCAGCGACTCGTCGTACATCGTGTCCGTCACGCCCACCAGGACGGGCACGCGGCCCGCCACCTGCGCGCAGACGCGCCGCACCAGCTCGTGGCGCACGGCGTACGGCAGGTCCGGCGCTTCCCCCGTGGTGCCCAGCAGGAAGAGTCCGTGCACGCCCCCAGCGAGGACGTGTTCCACGAGGCGCGCCGTGCCGGCGGCGTCGAGACGCCCCGAATCGGCGAGCGGCGTCACCATCGGCGGCACCACGCCCCTCAGCGGTCTTTCAAGTCGGCTTTGCAATTTCTTCTCTCCGTTCGACGCGCCTATTCTACACCGTTCCGCGGTCGGCTGCATTCAAACGCGTCTTGCGGACGATTCCAAAGATTATGATTTAGTCCATGGGACGATTTCTAAATCTCCGGCCACCGCACATGTGATATACTAGCGCCATGGAAATTACTGGCAGAGACTTCGGATTCCCGCTCGTCGCGAAGCTGGCGATCCTCCGCCACCACGAGACGTACCGCATCCCGTGGCACCGGCACGACACGCCGGAGCTCCAGTACGTGCTGGGCGGCGCGCTGACATACGAGTTCAGGCGCGGCACCCCCAAGACGTTGACGGGAGGATGCCTCTTCGTGGTCCCCGCAGGCGTGGAACACCGCGCCGTGGACGACGCCGGCGCACCTTCCACCCGCCTCGGCCTCCTGTTCAACCCGCCCACGCCTTCACGCGCCGCCCATACGCCATTCAAGCACGCGGAGCTGGTGGATGCGTTCGCGACCTTCTCCGCCCACGCCCGCGTACCGCAAAGGTGGACGCCCGAAGGCGGACGCGCGGCACGCAGCATATTCCGCACGCTTGAATCGACCTCTTCGCTCGCGCCATCCGCCTGCCTCCACCTGCGCCATCTCGTCAACGCCATCCTCATCGAAACCGTCGCGGCGTTCCGCCGGCCGCCGGCGCTCCCGGAGGGCGACGTGATCAAGCAGGTGATGGACTGGATCCGCAGCCATTGCGCCGAACCGCTCCGCATCTCCGACCTCGTCCGCATCTCCGGCTACAGCCGCACGCGGCTCTTCGCGCTGTTTGCCGCGGAGGCGGGGCTGTCGCCGAACGACTTCCTCCTGCGCTGCCGCATCGAGCGGGCGAAGGAACTCTTGCGCGCCAACGCTGCTCCGCTCACGCAGGTCGCGCTCGACTGCGGCTTTTCGTCCTCGAGCTACTTCTCCACCGTATTCCGCAAGTACGTCGGCTGCTCGCCGCGCCAGTGGGGAATTCAAGGTCAGAGCTGACGTCCTAGGACGGGGAACGGCACGGCCGCAGCCGCGCAGGCGGCAAGCAGACTGGCAATTCGCATGTTCATCTTCAATCTCCCTTGCATTATTTTCCCGGTCTATCAAGAGCCAACACGGAGAGCGTGTGGGCGACAAGCTTGCGCAGACGGTCGACGAATCCGTCCGAGAGAAAAGAACGGGCGATCGCCTCGTCAAGATGCTCGCGCACGGCGGCGACCATGCGCCCGGTCAGACGGCGATTCGGTCCCGGCGTGAGCACGGCGCCGAACATGTCGAGGATCTGGTTGACCTTGTCCATGCGCAGGGTCGTCTTGCCCTGCTCCAGTTCTCGGATGAAGCGCAGCCCGACCCCGCCGTAGAAAGCGAGGTCCTTCTGCGTCCAATGCTGCTTCTTGCGCCGCTCTTTCACGAATTCTGCTATCGTCATCTCACTATCCCCGTTCGGGTATAATTTCATCGTTTTCAGACAAACTACACCCGATTGGGTATAATTCAACCAAAAACGCCTACATTATACCCTATCGGGTGTATCTGTACGAAGTTCCACC
>JAFRNO010000143.1 GCA_017430155.1 Kiritimatiellia bacterium
GGGCGTCTTGCCCTCGGGCCAGAGCATCTCCTTCTCGGTGCGAAGCGTGGCGCCGGGCATGTAGCGGTGGTCCTGCGCCACAGGACGCCCCAACCTGCCGAGGAAACCCATCTGGCGCATGAACTCGATCGCGCGCTCGAACGCGGGCGCCTTCACGGGGCCGTGCGGACGGTCGGCGTCGAGGTGCAGCTCGGCGGGGATCTTCATGCGGCGGAGCTGGCGGTAGATCTGCGTGGAGCCGATGGGCGAATAGGGGTCGACGCCGCCGTGGAAGAGGCACATCGGGCAGGTCTTCGCGTCGAACTTGAAGGACGGGTTGAGCTTCACGTCGGGTCCGTTGCCGCCCGTCGTGTTCTTGCCCTCCAGGCCGTCCGTGACGGCGTAGGCGGGACACATCGGGATGGCCCAGTTAATGTGGCACGACGTCGCGTCGAGCTCGTCCACGGGCTGGTACGCGGGCGTGAGCGCGGACGTGGCGAGCATCACGGAGAGGTGCGAGCCGGCCGAGCAGCCCAAAACGCCGATGCGCTCGGGGTCGTACCCGCGCTTCGCTGCCTGGGAACGCACGATGCGGACGGCGCGCTGGCCGTCCTCCCAGCCGCTCTGGTAGATGGGCAGCCCTTCCGGACGCGGCGTGCGGTACCACAGCCATACGCAGGTGATGCCCGCGTCGAGCAGCGCCTTCTCGAGCGGCTTGAACGCGGGACCGTCGCAGGTGCAGCTGTAGCCGCCGCCCGAGATGAGGATCACGCACGCGCCGTTGGGGTTCGCGGGCTTCGGCGACCAGTCGAGGTAGGGCATCCGGTGCGCCGCGCGGTCAAACCCCTTCTGGCCCGCCTCCTGGCTGGGTGCCGCGATCTGGTTCGGCTGGAAGTCGGGGATTTTCCCTTCGGGCCAGAGGGGTGTGGTTTCGGCGCATACGGCCGCGACAAGCGCGGCCGCTCCCGCCGCAATCCAAGCAGTCTTCATCTTCGCTCCTCGCTTTCTGCGTGAATCAGACGACCTTGAAGCGGAACTCGGTGGTCGAGTAGAACGGCACGCCGGGCCGGACGATCGTCGAGGGGAACTCGGGATGGTTCGGGGAGTCGGGGAAGTGCTGCGTCTCGAGGGCCACGCCCGAGTTGCGCACGGGCAGGTAGAAGCCGTCGTAGATCTGCATGCCGGGCTCGGTGGTCCACACCTCGATCTGGCGGCCGGTCACGGTGGACGTGAGGATGCAGGCGGGCGAGAGCTCGTCGCCGGGCGTCTTGCGCAGCACCCAGTTCATGTCGTAGCCGGCGCCGTACTTGAGCTGGTCGTAGTCCCAGTCGTGCATGTCGCCGATTGCGTGCGTGGTGCGGAAGTCGAACGGCGTGCCGGTGACGTCGCGGAACTCGCCCGTGGGGATCATGGCGGGGCCGTAGGCGGTGATCACGTCGGCGTTCACGTAGAGCTGGTGGCCCATGATCGTGGTGCCGGAGTCCGCGCCGTCGAGGTTCCAGTAGGCGTGGTCGGTGAGGGAGATGGGCGTGGCCTGGTCGGTCGTCGCCTTCCAGCCGATGTGCCACACGTTGTTGTTGTCGAAGGTGAGCGTGGCGCGCACGGTCACGTTGCCGGGGTAGCCGCCCTCGCCGTCGGGCGACTTGATCTCGAGCACGAGGCCCACCTTGTCCTCGTCGTGGATCTCCTCCAGCACGGTCCAGTTGCGGAGCGAGAAGCCGCGCAGTCCCCCGTGCAGGGCGCAGGGGATGCCGGCCGGCTCGTTGTTGAGCTCGAGCGTGTACTCCTTGCCGTTGAGCGTGAACTTGCCCGCGCCGATGCGGTTGCCGTAGCGGCCCACGAGCGCGCCGTAGTAGGTGCCGCCGTTCTCGGCCACGTACTCGTCGAGCGTCGGCCAGCCGAGCGTGACGTTCTCGAAGTGGCCGTTGCGGTCGGGCACGATCGCCTTGATGAGGCGGCCGCCGAAGTTGGTGAACTGGAGCTCGAGGCCGTTCGCGTTCACGAGGCGCCACAGGCGCACCTCTTCGCCGTCAAACGTGCCCCAGGGCATGGATTCAATCGAGTTTTTCATCTCTCTCTCCTTTTGTTGCTAAAAAATTGACACAAGATTATAGCACATCCGCGCGGGATTGTGGTAAACTATGCGCCGTTTTCAACGAGCCCCTGTAGCTCATCTGGACAGAGCAGCTGCCTTCTAAGCAGCGGGTAGCAGGTTCGAGTCCTGTCAGGGGCGCCAGAGGACCCGTAGCTCAGTCGGTCAGAGCTGGCGACTCATAATCGCTAGGTCGTGGGTTCAAGTCCCGCCGGGTCCACCATCAGGGAATAGGTGATAGAGGATAGTGAATCTCGCCCCCACCCCTGCGGCATCAGCTACTTTCCCTTCGTCGCAAGTTCACGGACCGGCACATGGCGCGTGTAGGTGCCGGCGGCCAACCTCTCAGGATCGCAGCCCGGCAGCCGCAATTCCGCCTCGTTTCCCGGAGGCACTGTCAGCTGCACCTCTATTGATGCCCTTCCTCTTCGCCAGCTAATCTCATACCCGTCATGCGTGGCGGCGAAATCAGGCAATCCTGAAGGAAAGCACGGTGCGACTTCCACGAAACGACGCCCCGGACGAGCCGTCGAATGACGGAACCCCGCGAGATAGCGGAACATGCAAGCCGCGACATCGGCAAAAGCGCCGTGGTTCATGGATCCCGTCAGTTCGGGATGCCAGTCTTCAGGCAACGTCGTCATTCCCCAGCTTGCAAAACAGTTCCAGTAGCCTGGAGCCTCCGGCTGAGTGATCACCTTGAAGGCGAGATCGGCATATCCGTTCTCGAAAAGTTCGCGCAGCACACATCCCGACCCGATCGTGCCGTAGTCGACACGCGCCCTGTTTCCCTCCACGATGCGGGCCAGTTCAGCCGCGCAAGCCGTGCGGTCTGCATCGGGCACGAGATCGAAGGCGAGTGCCAGAGCGGGCATGACGCTGCTCGCGTGCCGGAACTTCCCGCCGCCGACATAGTATTTCTCCAGAAGCGCACGAACCGTCCTGGCGCGGCAGGCCGCAAAACCGGCCTTGTCCGCGCCGCTTCCGACGATGTCCGCAAACCGCCCGGCCACATCCAGCGAATGCACGTAGAACGCCGTCGTCACGAATTCTGTGGGCACGCGAGGAAATTCATGCGGCGGACTCCAGTCGCCCAACCCGAAGGTCATCAATCCGCTACGGTCAAGAAGAGTGCCACAGTAGTCCACATGGCGCTTCATACCCGGATAGTGGCGTAAAACGGCCTCTCTGTCGCCCGTGAACGCCAAAATCGATTCTGGGATGAGCAGGAACGCCGCGTCCCACGCCGGCCCGGCACCCCAATTGTATCCAACGCCGCCCGTCGGCAGCATTCCAGGAAGCTGGCCGCTCGGCCGTTCCGCGTCGGCGATCTCGTCCACGAAAGCACGATAGGCACCTGCCGCGTCGAATGCATAAAGAAGCGTCTCGCACATGAGCCGCGCCTCGCTCGTCCAGCCGTTCTTCTCGCGCTGTGGACAATCCGTGGGAATTCCGACGAAGTTGTTCAAACAGCTCCTGATGGCGGCCTCGCCAATCTTCGTCAAGCGGATGTCCGACGTGCGGAACGTGCCATGGCGCCGAAAGTCCGTGTGGACATGAAGTGCCTCCATGCCCAGCACTTCAACACGCCCTTCAGTCTTCACCTCGACGCACTGGAGTCCATGGTATGTGAATTCCGGCGCCCAGCTTTCCTCCCCCTTCCCCGAAAGAATGTAGACATCCCGCTGCCGCGGCCCCGGATCCTTTCCCCATGATGTAGCGCCTCCGTAAGCGACAAGATTCGTCACCAAGCTACCGTTGCGTCCTCGTTTGAACTGCTTCTCGCCACAGGAGAGAACCACCTTGGCACCCGCCTCGCCGCGTACGCGGATACGCGGCACGCCCGAGACGTTGAAAGGCGCCTCCCAGACGTTCGTCCCCGCAAGGCGTGCCATTGGATATGCCGTGACGACGCGGCAGGGCGGGAACGTCTCTTCCTCCCCGACGCCGCCGGGGCCGGGCACGATGCGCGATTGCTTCCACGCCATGCCGTCCGTATTGCCCGGCGCAAGTTCACGCCGTGCATCGTACGTCTCACCGCCGCGTAACTCAGTCTGCAAGACGGGGCCGAATGCCACCCGCCAGGTCTCGTCGGTCGCCTCCAGAAGCTTGCCGGTGTCGGCATCCTCGATTTCGGCGATGGCCTTCGGATAGTCGGTCCAGCTCGCGTATTCGAAATGCCAATACACGGGCGTGGAGGCGCGGTAGAAACCATCTGCGGCGGTGATGGAAATTTCGTGCCGCCCTGCCGCAAGCCGACCGAGGTCGAAACTCCGGTAACGCCATCGCCGATCATACTGCGTGGGTGCCGGCACAAGCCGCGCATCCGAGACGCGCATGCCGTCCAGCTCGCACGTGAAGAAGCCGAGCCCGCACACGTACAGCCGTGCGCGCCGCACGTCATGTGCCAGGCTGAACGCCTTGCGGAACGTGGGTGCCGGCATCACGGGGCGACTAAAGTTGCCCATGTCGCGCGCGTAGGGGTACGCAATCCATTTCGCGCGCCATGCGCGTTCCTTGGCCATGTCGGCCCCCGCTGCCGCGAGCACGGTCGCGGCCAAGAGCATGGCGACGTACCGATGGCTACTAACAGTCTTTTTCATTTTCATTCCTTTCTTGGAGATGTTGAAGCCCTAGCGTGGAGCGGCGCATACACGAATATCTCCTGCGCCGGCAGTTCTGGGTTGTCGATGCGCGCCAATAGTCGCCCAAACGCAGCTTCCGCGATCTGTTCACAGGGCTGATGAATCGAGGTCAACTGCGGTGTCAAAAGGCGAGCGATGTTCACGTCGTCAAAACCGGCCAGCAAAAGATCGCGCGGAACTCTGATTCCAATCTTGTCAAGGGTCTTCATGAATATCGCCGCCAAATTGTCGTTTTCACAGACAAATGCGTCTGGACGGGGATGCTTGTGGAAATGCGCGCAAATGCGTTTCTCGTCGTCTGGAGATGAAATAAGCACGTTGGACGCGTTCCAGCATCCATCCTTCGCCATCACAGCGCATGCCAC
>JAFRNO010000144.1 GCA_017430155.1 Kiritimatiellia bacterium
GCCGTATGCGCGCCGGTGATCGTCCATGTGCCGGAATCCTCCTTGTAGAAGGCCATGCGTCCCGGCAGGGGCGCCGTGAACACGCCGTCGCCTGCGCCGCCGAGGAAGAGCGATGCCAGCGACTGCGGGTAGTTCGAATTGCGGCTTTCCGCGAGCGTGCCGGTGACCGAGAGACAGGTTCCGGCCGTCTCGTTGCGGAAGCGCCCGCCCCAGTGGTTGGCAGTGGCCGTGCTGTTCGTGAAAGCATAGATCGTGATGTCGCGGTCGCACGTCGCGTCCGTCGTGCCGTAGTAGCTGAGCGTCCCCGTGGTCGCCCAGTTGTTCTGCCCCATGGTGATCGCGCTGCCCACGCCGAAGGCGCACGGCTGTCCCTTGTTCGCCAGCGTCGGCCCGCGGATGATGCCGTCGGCGATCGAGATGCCGCAGGTGAAGGCGTTCGTGGGACAGGTGAGCTCCGTGACGCCCAGGTCCGTCCGGGAGCAGGTGTTGATCGTGGAGGGCCCCAGGTAGGTGTTGATGGTCAGCGTGCCGGTGCCGCGCGTGTAGCCCTTGCCCGAATACGGCCCGTTCACGGTGAGATGGCTCGTGCCGTCCACGAAGAACTGCACGCTGCTGCCGAGGACGATGGGGCGGTCCGTCACGTACGTGCCGTTGCCGTTCAGGCGGGCGACGGCGTTGAAGTTCAGCGTGGCCTTCTCCGCCGTCGTCGGCTTGCCGAGCGAGCAGGCCGCGCCGATGTTGGCGAGCGAGGCGAAGCGCATGGTCGAGCTCGACACCGTGGTCGGGCCGTCGTAGGTGTTGCCCGTGTTCGTGAACTGGAGGTCGCCGCCGCCGCCGTTGCGTGTGACGCTGCCCGCGCCCGAGACGACGCCCGTGAACTTGACCGTCCCGCCCTTGGCGATGTTGAACACGATGTTGGCCGGCAGTGTCACGGCCGCCGAGAACGTGACCGTTCCGGAGGTGTGGTTGAACTGCGCCGTGTCGCCGTCGCCCGGCACCGCGCCGTTCTGCCAGTTCGAGGCCGTGCCCCACACCTTGGTGCCCGTGCCGCCGATCCATGTGCGCGTGGCCGCCGGCAGGCTTCCCGCCGCCAGCAGCGCCGCCATGCTCACAAAGGCAATCTTTCTCATCGCTCTGCGCTCTTTCTTTTCGGCGCGCACCGCTTACGCGGCGCGCAGGCCAAAACTTGCTACAAGTTTACTCGGGGTTATCATATCATATTCAATCCTTTTCCCGCAAGGCGAAAAAACGCGAAATTAGTCTTCGGCGATCCCGCCAAACGCAAACAGGAAAGCGGCGCTTTCGCCCGCGCAATGGAGGCCAAGCATGCGCACGTACGTTCTCCTCGGCGTCTACTCCGTTCCGCGAACGGAGATTGCTTCGCAACTGCAGCTTCTGACGAAGGAAGTCCAATTGGAGCATCCTGAAATACTGACAACGGCATTGGCGACGTTCGGAACGACAAAACTTGATTTTGTCGACTGTCTCCTTGCGGCTTACAACACGCATCTTGGCGACAGCGTCGTGTCGTTTGACCGTAAATTGAACAGGCTGCTGAAATAGACATTCCCTTATTTCCGCCCTTCCGCAGTTTAGATGGTAGCGTCCAAGCGGATTGAGGTTCGCGTCCGCGTCAGCGTGTAGGTAAAAGGCGCGGTAGCCGCCGAGACGGCGGCTCAGCATAATGGGCCGCGACAAGCGCGACCCTCCCGGTTGGCTTTTTAGACAGGATTATCAGGATTGACAGGATTTCAAAAGTCAAACAATCCTGTAAATCCTGCAATCCTGTCTTCACGTCGCGTGCTACTGCAACCCGGCGGTGCAAAGGACGCGGAAGCCGATGTCGTTGCTGCGGCGCGACGGCGTGTTGAAGATGCGATACGCCGGCCGGCAGTCGCCCGCCGCGAAGTACCAACACCCGCCCCGAAACACGCGGGTCGCGCCCGACGCGCCAGAGAGAGTGTTCGCCGGTGTCGCAGGATCGATGTTCACCTTGCCGCCGTGCGCCGTTATGTCATCCGCATACCAGTCGAGACACCATTCCCACACATTGCCGTGCATGTCGTAGAGGCCCCAGGCGTTCGGCGCGTACGAGCCGACGATGGCCGTGCCGTTCATCGCACCGCACGACTGCGCGGGGTTGGCGTAGGATGTCCCGTTCTGCACTTTTCCGCCGTCTCGCTCGTACCGTCCAAGCAGATCAAGGTTTTCGTCCTTGTCGGCATTCAGGATGCCCGAGCCGTCGCCCCACTTCGTGTCGCCGTTCCCCGCGCGGGCCGCGAACTCCCACTGGGCCTCGGAGGGAAGGTCGAAGTCATCGATGCCCGTCTTCGTGCGGAGCTTTCCGAGGAAGGAGGAGGGGTTGGGATCATTCGGCCAGTCGTGGGCCGTGTTCGCCGTCGTGGAGTTGGCGGCGTTGCGGATCTCGTTGTAGCACACCTGCTCCACCGGGCGCATCGCGCGGTCGGCCGCGTTGTTGAAGTAGGACGGCGCGAGGCGGCTCGGCTGGATCAGGTCCCATTGCGCCTGCGTCACCTCATAGACGCCGATATAATAGTTGCCGTCCAGTTTCACCTGATGCGTCGCCTCGCGCGTCGCGTTGCGTTTCGTCTCCAGCGTGGTCGAGCCCATTGTCCACTTCACGTCCTTGGCCATGACCTTGCGCATGAGGAGCATCGTCGTCTTGTAGAGGCCGTTCGTCACGCCGCCCGGCACGAAGTCGGCGGCGGGGTAGTAGGTCTGCGTGTTCGGCTGGGCGGCGGCGGAGACGTCCACCGCCATGTAATCGGGCGTGTTGTCGAGCGGCCAGGCCGTCACGCGGGCACGGGCGCCGTTGGCGGCGATCTTGAAGCCGTTCTCGTCAGGGCCTTTCCACGTCTGGTCGGGTTGCCAGGTGATCGTGCCGCTGAAGGTCTGGCCCTGGGCAA
>JAFRNO010000145.1 GCA_017430155.1 Kiritimatiellia bacterium
CCGTCGATGTCCGAGTTCATGCGGGTGATGATGTCGCCCTGTTTCTCCGTCGTGAAGAAGCTGTGCGGCATATACTGCAGGTGCTTGTACATCTGGTTCCGCATGTCGAAGATTATCTGCTGCGATATCCAGGCGTTGATATAGTTCTCAAGAACGCCCACGAGCTGGCTCGCCGTCAGCGCCGCGAAGGCCGCAAAAGTACACAAGGCACTGGTGATCAGTCTTTGCATTTTTTTCGTTCCTTCCATTCTCGCTTAGTTGCCTTTCACCTTTTTGCGGAGGCTCTCGACCTCATCAAAGTGCTCGCCCTTCTTGCCCTCAAAACCTTCTTCCCCAAAAAGCTCCATATACCGGTCGAAATACGGTTCGACGGTCTGTTTGCCCAGTCCCTGCTCGACCATGAGCGGCAGAAGCTTGCCGTAACAGTATTCCAGGTTCTTGCGCTGTTCCGGACTCAAGTCGTTAAACTCCTTCTTTCCCCGGACAAATACCTTCGCCCCGTTGTCGGTAACGGTGAAGGGATCGCGCGCCATGAGATAATTTGTAAAGGACACAACGGCGCGCTGGCGCGTCTTCTTCGCCTCCTCCGGACGGTCGACCTTCGGATCGAGCTCGGCCTGCAGCTTGTACAGAAGCACCTCGCAGCTGCGGAGGTCGAGCTTGTCCAGCTCGAGCTGCGTCCTGAGGTCTGGCTTGCCCGCGGCCATCTGCGACATGCTGTAGGCGCGCAGCTTCTTCAGCGCGCCGACGGCCGCGTTGAACGCGTTCATGCGCAGCGCGTCGTCCTTCTCGCCGCGGCCGATCTCGATGCCGACGTCCACGAGCATGTCGTAGGCGTTCGTCACGAACGCGGACTTGCTGTACTTCTCGATGAATTCGTCGAGCCGCTGGCGCGCCTCCGCGTAGTTCTTTGCGCCCTTCGCGGCGGAAGCCTGGCCAATCAGCGCCGGGGCGAGGTAGGCGGCTGAGTTCGTGAGCGAGGCGGCGAGCTCGGCGACCTTCGCGTAGGCGTCGCCCGCGTCCTGCCAGCTCTTCGCCTCCAGGAGGGCGTTGCCCGCCTGGAGGAACTGGCCCGCCGTGTACTTGCCGTCGGACGACTCCAGCATCTTCCTGTACTCGGCCACGCCCTCGGTCTTCAGGCCCATCTCGATGAGCGTCTTCGCCAGGCGCGGCAGCGAGTTCTTCGCCTCGTCCGACTCGGGGAAGTCCTTCTGGAGCCGGCCAAACGCGTCCTGCGCCTTCTCCATGTTCTTCTCGGCCGTGAAGATGGTGCCGATCTTCACGAGCGTCTGCGGCGCATACTGCCCCTTGGGATAAAGGGAAAGATACTTCTCGTACGCCTTCACCGCCTGGGTGCGGAACGCGGACACCTTCGCCTCCGGCCACGAGAGGCGCTGCCAGCTGGCGGCCTCGAGGAAGATGGCCTGCTCGCGGCGGAGGAGATAGAGGTCGCGGTCCTTCGCGTCAAGCGACTTGCCCTCCGTCTCCAGCGTCTTCGTCAGGTCTTCCGCGACGCCGCGGAAGTCGCGGATCGCGCCCGCGACGCCGCGGTAGGCGTCTTTGCGCATCGCCTCGGCGACAGCCACGTCGTTCGTCTCGTCCGCGGCGTCGAACGCGGCGAACCCGCGCTTCTGCTGCATGAGCGCGAGGCTCAGCTGGGCCGTGGTGCGCGGGCCGACCTTCTTCTCGACCTTCACGTACTCGCGGAGCCATTTCTCCTGCTCGGCGGCGTCGCCCTTCTTCTCGTTGCAGATGGCGAGGAACTGAAGGGCGCTCGCGACGTGGGGCGACTTCGGATACTGCGTGGCGAGAATCGTGAAGAAGCGGATGGCTTTCTCCCAGTCCTCGTTCTTGAACGCCTGGGTCGCCAGCACATAGGCCATCTGCGCCGCGTTGTAGTGTTCGGGATAATTCGCGAAATAGGCGTCGTAGAGCTCCTGCGAGCGGACGCGCTCGCCCATGTCGTGCTCCTTCGCGGCGAGGCGCAGCGTCTGGTTGCCCGCCTCGCGCACGAGCGCCTCGCCCTTGCCCTTGAACTGCGTGGCGACGAAATCCTCCGCCTCCTTGGCGGACTTCGCGTAGGCGGCCTGTTCCGGCGACCCCTTCTTCGCGTTCATGCGCAGGTTGACGTAGCAGTCGGCCAACACGCCGCGCGCGGTCACGGTCTCCTCCGATTCCGGCGCGCGGGAGAGGATGTCGTTGTATGCCGCGATCGCCTTCTCGTATTCCGAACCACGGTAGAGGTCGTATGCATTCTGGAACCGCATCTTGCGCGCCTTTTCGATCTGGGCGGCAGAGATGTTGGTCTTGATTTCCTTGTTGTAGCGTTCCTTCACGAACGCGGTGATTGCCTCGGTCATGTCCCCCGCGTCCGCCGCCCAGGCGGACTCCGGATACTTCATGAACACGTTGATTGCATGGTTGAACGCGCCGAGGCCGTTGCGCTTGCCGCCCACGCGCGCGCCGAAAAGCGAGTCCTTGATCAGGTCCTCGTTCGCCTTCGGCTTCTTCGCCTCGGCCTGCGCGACGTCCCACAGCATCTTCGCGAGCAGGTAGCGGCATTCGGGCATCGGGCTGGCGCGCACGTAGCCGCGCGAGCCGTCGGGGTCGTCCGCCATCAGCGCGCGGTGGATCTCGCTGAGCTGCGGCATGTAGTCGTTCACGAGGCCCTGCGCCTTCTCGTGGTTGCCGCGGAGCATCTCGATGTGCGCCTTCATCGCGATCGCCTTGCCGAAGACGAGGATCAGGTCGGTCTTCCAGAGGAGCTTGTCGACGAGCTTCGTGGCCTGGGCGAGATACTCGGCGCGCTTCTTCGCCTGCTTGTCCTTGGGATCGGCCGGGATTTCCTCCGCGAG
>JAFRNO010000146.1 GCA_017430155.1 Kiritimatiellia bacterium
ATTCGGACGTACATGCCACGCATCTATGACGTGCATCTGCGAAACATATCAGATCCGAAGAACGGATCGTCGGGCATCGCTGGGTCGATGGGCGTGATCGACTATCTACCGATCATGCGGGCTCTTTGCGAGACGGGCTATGCGCGTTGGTGCGGCATTGAGCTCGCAAACGCACTTGATAAAGAGGGCGCTTCCGAGTGGCTTGCCGATTCCGTCGGATACTTCAAGGCGCTGGCAGGCGCATGAGGCTAGGAACAGGAAACCATGAAAAGAAGAGACTTCGTCAAGGCGGGTACGGCCTTCGTTGTGTCCGCTGGCAGAATGCTGGGTGCGGCGGCGCCGTCCAATCGAGTACGGCTCGCGGTCATCGGCTGCCGCGCGGGAGGGCGCGGCTTTTGGGTGATGCAGAATGCGATTAAGCTACCAGGTGTTGAGATCGCGGTAGTATGCGATGTCGATTCACGGGCTCGGAACGAGGCGGCGGCCAAGTTGAATGCGTTAACTGGCTTGGAGCCTCGGAAGGAAAAGGATGTCCGCAAGGTCCTGGAGATGGACGATGTTGATGGGATTCTCTGCACGACGCCCGATCACTGGCACGCTTGGTGCGCTTGGGCGGCGATGAAGGCAGGCAAGGCCGTCTATGTGGAGAAGCCATGCTCGTTCTGCGAGCGTGAAAGCGAGATCCTGCTAGCGACGCAGCGGGCGACGAACGGCATCTTCCAGATGGGGAACCAACGCCGTAGCGCCGCTTGCAACCTTGATGCGATTTCGGCCATCCATGCCGGCGCCATCGGGGAACCTCGTTGGGGCAAGGCGTGGTACATGGCCAGGCGCAAACCGATCGGTTGCGGGAAGCCCGTCGCTGTGCCGGAATGGCTCGACTGGGATCTCTGGCAGGGGCCGGCTCCGCGCACGGCCTTCCACGACAACTACGTCCACTACAACTGGCACTGGTTTTTGCGTTGGGGCACGGGCGAGAATGGAAACAACGCGCCGCACTTCACAGATATTGTGCGTTGGGCGCTGGGCGAGGACGGCTACCCTGTGCGTACAACGGCCGGTGGTGGGCGGTTCTTCTACGAGGGCGACGACTGGCAATGGCCAGATAGCGTAAACGCCACCTGGGAATTCGCCGACCGTCGGTTTATCACTTGGGAATGTGTCTCATGTGTCGAAAACAACCCATACATGGGTTGTACCACGGGCGGCATGGTCTACGGCCTTGATGGCGCGGTGCTGTTCCGCCCAAACTCTACGTGCGCGCTGTTTGACGCAAAAGGCAAGCTCGTGCGCGAATGGAAGGGTGATGCGGTTAAGACAGGAGAAAATATTTCAAAAACGATGTCGTTTGGCGACATGGACGTGGCACACTTGGCGCGGTTCGTCGATTGCATCCGAGCACACGATCCGCGCACGGCTTCGCCTGTGGACGAGGCTGTGAAGAGCGTCGCCCTTACTCACTTCGCCAATATGGCGCAACAGGGTGGCGACGTAATCGTTGACGCCCAAACGGGTGGTCTCGTTTCGGCATCTGAACGTGCTAGGCAGCTCTGGAATCGCGAATACGCACGCGGGTGGGAGATGGTGTGATTCAAGGCGACATCACAATCGGAGGAAATACATGATAGAGGCGCGGTTGTGCTTTGTGGTGGCGTGTCTGGCATTGGCGTACACAAGTGGTGCGGCAGGAGCTTTCGAGACGGATGCGATGAAGCCGTTTCCCGTGCTGCGGCCCGTGCCGGAACGGCTGAGGGACGAGAGGCGCGGGTTTCAGTCTGCGCCGTCGCTGACCGTCTCGCCGAAGGGTCGGCTGTGGGTGGCTTGGCATACGGGCGATACGACGGAGGGTGACGAGAACGGCATGGTGGTCGTGTCCAGCGGCGACGGCGGCGAGACGTGGACGCCGCCGCTCTTCGCGATCGACCCGCCGGGGCCGCTGCGCATCCTCGATCCCGGCCTGTGGACTGATCCCGACGGCAAGGTGTGGCTCTTCTACGCGCAGCTCTACGGCATGTGGGACGGGCGCGCGGGCGTGTGGGCGATGCACCCGCTCGACCCCGAGGACGCGAACACGGGCTGGACGCCCGCGCGGCGTCTCTGTCACGGGTACATGAAGAACAAGCCGATCGTGACGCGCGACGGCACGTGGCTGCTGCCGAGCGAGTTCATGAACGGCAAGCCGTGGGGCGGACGGCTTGGCGCGGCGAAGTCCATTCCCAAGGAATTTGCGTTTGAGATGCCCGAGTACCGCGGGGCGAACGTGTTCGCGTCCAAGGACAAGGGACAGACGGTGACGTTCTTAGGGCAGGCGCAGATTCAGCCGAAGGACCGCGACTGTACGGAGAACATGGTTATCGAGCGGCGCGACGGCACGTTGTGGATGCTCGTGCGCGTGAAGTACGGGATCGCCGAGACGGTTTCGTCCGACGGCGGCAAGACGTGGTCGGAACTGCGCCCATCCGCCATCCTCAACCCCAGCTCGCGCTTCTTCATCGGCCGCCTGAAGAGCGGCGCGATGCTGCTCGTGAAGAACGGGCCGGTCGGGACGAAGACGGGGCGTTCGCATATCACGGCATTCGTCTCCGACGACGACGGCGCCACATGGCTGGGCGGGCTCGTGCTGGACGAACGGAACAACGTGTCGTATCCGGACGCCGTCGAGAGCGCGGACGGTTTCATCCACGTGGTGCATGACCGCGAGCGCACGAAGGCGCGTGAAATCCTCCACCATCGCTTTACGGAGGCGGATGTCCGCGCGGGACGCCTCGTCACGCCTGGCAGCCGACTGAAGATAATCGTCAACAAGGCCGGTCCAAAGGCGAATTGAGCGTGTTTGGCAGTCTAGTTCGCGTAGAGGAGCGTGCCGGGGAACCAGGTCGCGGCGTCGAAGGGGTTGCCATAGAGATCCGTGAGCGGCGTGCGTGCGTGGAGCGCCGCCGCCTCTTCGCAGTCGAGATCCGTGTAGAGCCGCACGGTGGCGTTTGAATCCTTGCTGCGGAAGGTGTACACGCAGCCGTTTTTCCCGTGGTCGGCCTTCGAGACGAAGCGGTGCCCCTCGAGCGTGCGCGTGAAGACGGCGTAGGCGGCGAACGACGGATAGGGGAAGCCGTCCGCGCCCACGAGCGTGATGTAATTTGGCGGCGAGACGAGTCCGCCGTAGCCGTGTGCGGTGTAGAGGAAGATGCGCGCGTTGCCCTCCGCGAGCAGGGAGAGCGTGTAGCGGCACGTGGCGTCGGCGTTCGCGGCCATCTCCTCGGACGTGTCGGGCGTCCACGGCACGAGCCGCGCGTAAAGACCGCTCATGTGCCGCGTGGCCTTCTGGCTGCCGCTGCTCGTGCCCTGCCCCTCGCTCATGTAGACGGGCTTGCCGCCAAGGTTGGGATGTTCCGTTAGGATCGGAGCGAAAGACTTCTCGGTGAAATTGCCGTCCGTGCGCCGCGCGCGCGGGTGGGGCGTGTAGACGTGGTAGTCCAGGATGTCGCACGTGTTCCAGCCGCCGCCCGCGGCGACGCCGCGCGACCAGTCGCCGCCGCCTTTCGACGCGTAGGAGTTGAAGCCGCTCACGCGGATCTTCGGGTTGACCGCCTTGACGGCCTGGTAGGTGAGGCTCTGGAACACGCCGAAGTCCTCGGCGGCGCGCGCGGCGTCGTAGTACTTGATGTCGGCGGCCGACATCCACCAGCGTCCCCACGGCTCGTTCCACACGAAGTATTCGTCGATCACGCCGTCGTAGCGCTTCACGAACGTGGTCACGTAGTTGAGCCAGGCGTTCGTGTCCACGGGACGCAGGAACTTCTCGAAGTAGCCCATCTGCTTGCAGCCGAGGTCGTGGTAGTGCGTGGCCCAGGCGGGCGCCGTGCCGAGCTGGGCGAAAATCTTGACGTGGTGGCGGCGGAAACGCTCGATCGAGGCGTCGCAGAACGTCCACTTGCCTTTCTCCTTCTCGAGGTTCCACCAGCCCGAGCAGCGGAGCGCCGCGTCGTGGAGACGCGTCCAGTTGACGCCGCCCGCCTTCATTGCGCGGACCATCGCGTCGCGCGGCTCCATGTGGATGCCGAACGGGGAGTCGGGCATGTCGCGGTTCCAGCCGAGCGGACGCGGGATGCGCGTGAAGACGAATTCGTCGGCTGCGGACACGGCCTTGCCGCCGGCGCGCACTTCGCCCGTCACGCGGAACTGTCCAGTCTGGTCCGCGAGCGCGGGCGCGAGGTCGAGCGTGCCGTGTACGTACGCGCCGCCGGCGAACGGCACGTCCGGCAGCGCGCGGGTGCGTCCATAGAGGTCGGTGAGCGAAAGGGAGAGGACGGCGCCCGCGGGGGCGTCGACCGCCGCCCACGCGAGCGCGGGCCTCTCGTCGGCGAAGAAGATGCGCGTGTCGCCCGCGATCTCGCCGCCGGAGGGTCCGAGCGCGACGGAAGACGGGAACGGACGCGGCGGCGCCTTTTCGCCGTACCACACGCGGAGGTCGTCGAGGAAGAGCACTCCCGAGCCGGAGAACTTGACGGCGAACGCGTGGGCGAGGTCCTGCGGACGGAACGTGAAGGAGACGTCTTTCCACGTGGCGGAGACGGGTATCGGCGCGGACTTGACGCATGCGCGCGTGTCCGTGACCACCTGCGCGGACCAGGTGCCCGTGCCGCGGCAGCGGAAGGTGACGACGTGGTTCGTGTAGGGCTCGCTCGTCTGGAAGGGCTCGCTCCAGACGGCAAACGGCTCGTTGGGTCCCGAGGCGAGGCGGAGGACGGGCACCGGCGCGTTGGCGTCGCGGACCGCGGTGGCCGTGCCGGTCTCGGCGTCGCGGTCGAGGTTCCAGCCGTTGGGGAGTCCGAGCGGGAAGCGCCGGTTGATGAACGAGGTGATGCTCTTGGGAGGACGGGGAATCGTGCGGGCCAGCGTGGCGCGGTCCACGCGCTCCACCGTGATGCGCGCGAGGTCGGTCTCGCCCGTGCCGGGGTAGAGATAGAGCCCGATGCTGGCGTCGGCCTTCGCGTGCACATGGCCGAGGAAGGATGCCGTCTTCCACGCAGGCGCGCTGAAGGTGTGCGAGGAGAAAGTGGTGTAGGGTGCCGGGTTGAGGCGGAAGCCGAGTCCGAGGGCGTTGCCGCGGGTGCGTCCGTGGACGGTGACGCGGAAGTAGGTGGGCGGCGCGAGCTTCGTGCCGGGAATGGAGAACTGGACGACGCCCTTGCCGGCGTCCGCGGCGAACCGGAGGAACGTGCGGCCGTCCTCCGTGACGAGCTTCGTCGTGCACTGCCCCTCGCTCCAGCTGGAGAAGTTGTCGCTGACGCCGTGCGGCAGCACGCCGCGGCACGTGCCCATCGTGGCATGGTCGACGGGCGCGAGGCCCTTCGTGAAGTCGATGTCGAGGATCGTCTCGGCCGGCAGCGCGAGGCCCAGCGCGAGGAAGAGGATGAAGGCTATGTTTTTCATGGCGGGTATTATAGCATAATTGCGTTTCCGAAATGCGTGCTAGGCGGAAGCGGGAAATCATGGTATACTTGCGGCAAATGAAAAGACTGTGCTTTCTTATCTGTGCCGCCGCGTCGGCGGCATTCGCCGTGCCGCGCGCGGACCGGCTCGCGAAGGTGGACGCCGAAGGCGTGATGCGCTGGGCGGACGACGGGAGCGAGGTGGCGCTCTTCGGCGTCAACTACTACCCGCCGTTCACGGTGGACTACAAGTCCATCAAGGAGCTGGGGCTCGACTTCTCGCAGGTGATGCGCGAGGACGTGGCGCACTTCCGCCGCCTCGGCCTCACCTGCATCCGCATCCACTGCTTCGATCGCCAGTTCTCCACGCACGAGGGCGCGTTCGTGGCCAACCACCACGTGGCGCTCCTCGACGAGCTGATCGACCTCTGCGCGCGGAACGGCATCTACACCGTCCTCACGCCCATCGCCTGGTGGGGCGGCTCCTACGCCGAGGACAAGGAGGGTTTCTCCAACGACTGGGAGATGCGCGAGATGACCACGAACCGCACGGCGTGGGCCATCCAGGCGCGCTTCCTGAAGGAGTTCGGCGAACACGTGAACGCGGTCACGAAGCGGCGCTACGCGGACGATCCCGCAATCCTCTGCTTCGAGCTGATCAACGAGCCGCTCTATCCGCCGAAACATCCCGACGACGAGATCACCGCCTACGTCAACGCGCTCGCCGACGGCCTGCGCGCGAGCGGCACGAAGAAGCCCATTTTCTACAACGCGTGGCAGCGCCGCAACGCCGCCGTCGGCAAGGCGCGCGTCGACGGCGTGACGGGCAGCACCTATCCCACGGGCCTCGTGGCCGGTCATGCGCTGAAGGACCCGCAGCTCGCGAAGGTGCGGGCGTCCTCAATCCACCCCGACGAGCACATCGCCCGCAAGGCGCGCATGATCTACGAGTTCGACTGCGCGGACACGCCCGGCGCCTACATGTATCCCGCCTTCGCGAAGTTGTTCCGCCACGAGGGCGTGCAGGTGGCCGCGCAGTTCCAGTACGACCCGATGCGGCTCGCGGACGTGAACAGCAACTGGCAGACGCACCACCTCAACCTCGTCTACACGCCCGCGAAGGCGCTCTCCTTCGCGATCGCCGCCGAGGCGTTCCGCCGCCTCCCGCGCGGCTGCGCCTACACGAACGACGCGAACGAGCTCGTGTTCCCGCCGTTCCGCGTCAACGCCGCGCGTAACCTCTCGCAGATGGTCACCGAGACGGACTACCTCTACACGGCGGATCCGCTCGACCCGCCGCCCGCGCCCGCAAAACTGCGGCGCGTGTGGGGCGTGGGCGCGTCGTCCGTCGCGGCCTCCACGGGCAACGGCGTCTACTTCCTCGACAAGGCGGCGGACGGCGTGTGGCGTCTTCAACTCCACCCGAGCGTGTTCACCGTGCGCGACGAGTACTCCGGCGGCACGCAGCCGAAGGTCGTCGTGTTGCCTGCCGCGCCGACGCTGACGGTGAACCTGCCCGACCTGGGAACGGCGTTCCGCGTGCGCGCGGCGGCGGACGGGACGGTGGTGAAACAGGCCGACGGCGGGCGCGTGGCGCTTCCGCCCGGCGACTACGTGCTGGAGAACGTGTCCGCGTTCGGCGCGGCAGAGCGGGAGGCGCTCGCGGCGCTGGAGACGCCCGCGTACCACGCACGGTCGGCGACTGAGAAGATCTTCGGCTGGAAGATGGACGACGTGCCGCGCCAGTGGGGCGACCGCATGCCGTTCACGTTCAACGTGTCGGCGATCGGCGTCACCAACGTCATGGTGACCGTGCAGTCCGCGTCCGGCAGCGAGACGCGGTCGTTCCCCGTGAAGTTGTGCGCGAAGCCTGACGACTGGGAATTCTTCAACGTGGAGGCGGCGCTGAAGGGACGCTACACGTGGGCGCCGGGCGTGCGGAAGTACCGAGGCTCCGATCCGGCCGGCGGCGCGGCGCTCGGATTCGCCGCGAAGGAAGGGGCGTTCGCGGGTCCGAAGGATTTCGTCGGACAGCGAATCCTCTGCGACGCCGTCGGGTTCCAGAACCTCTTCGGCGAGACGGGGCGTGGCCGGACGGCCGTCTTCCGCGCGCGCGCGACGGACGCGTTCACGAAGCGGGTGGAGGTCGTCTTCGTGCAGGCGGACGGCGGCAACTGGGGCGTGGACCTCGAGCTCACGCCCGAGTGGCGGACGATCCGCGTGCCGGTGAAGGACTTCCGTCCCTACTGGACGACGCGCCGCGGGGACGGCACGGAGCCCGACATGGGCCAGGTGCAGGTGATCTCGCTCGGCTACGGCCGCTGGCTCTACAGCGACACGCTCGACAAGCCGCACGGCTACGAGATGTCGTCGATCAAGGTCGAGTTCTGATCGGCTTTCCCCCCTATGCCGGGAGGTGCTGCGCGAGATCGTGCGCCGCTGGTCACGACTCCTTTGCCGTCGCCCGTTCGAACTCGGCGAGGATATCGGGCGCGGGCTTTTTCGTGAGGAGCGAGACGGCGACCGTCGCGGCGAACGCGAGGACGAAGCCCGGCGCGAGCTCGTAGAGTCCGAAGATCGGGTAGGTCGCCGCATGGTCGGCGAGCGCGAACTTCCAGACGAAGCACGTCACCGCGCCCGTCACCATGCCGGCCACCGCGCCCGTAAGGTTCGTGCGCCGCCAGAAGAGCGCGAGGAGGATCAGCGGACCGAACGCCGCGCCGAAACCGGCCCACGCGAACGACACCATCTTCATCACGACCTTGAAGAACTCGCTCTGCGTGTCCATCGCCATGAACACCGCCACGAGCGCCACCGTGCCCACCGCGAGGCGCGAGACGACGAGCAGTTCGCGGTTCGTGGCCTGCTTGCGCAGCACGACCTTGTAGAGGTCGTTCGAGAAGCTGGAAGCGGAGACGAGCAGCTGGCTGTCCGCCGTTGACATGATGGCCGCCAGGATGGCGGAGAGGAGGAGGCCGGCGAAGACGCGGGCGAGAAAGCCGTTCGCGAAAATGCCGTTGATCATCACCATGAACATCTTCTCCGGATCTCCGCCGACCTGCTCGAGCGTGAGGCTGCGCTGCCGGAGGTAGACGTGGGCGACGAGGCCGATCGCGACGGATGCGGCGAGCGAGATCGTCACCCAGCTCATCGCGATCCGGCGCGAGCCTTTGACTTCCGCGGGGTCGTCGATCGACATGAACCGCACGAGGATGTGCGGCATGCCGAAGTAGCCGAGTCCCCAGGCCAGGCACGAGACGAGGCCGATGAAGCCGACGGCCTTGCCCGTCGCGGCGCTGGTGAAGAACGAGAGGAGTCCGGGGTTGGCGCCGTTGAGCGCGTCCGCCGTGGCGGCGAAGCCGCCCGCGTGGCACACGACGGCCGCGGGCACGAGCACGACGGCCACGAACATGAGCGTGCCTTGGATGAAGTCCGTCCAGCACACGGCCATGTAGCCGCCGAGGAGCGTGTAGCTCACTACCACCACGGCGGCGATCCAGAGGCAGAGCGAGTAGCCGGTCATCGTTATCCCGGCGAAGGAGACGGTCTCCGGCACGCCGAAGGTGGAGGTGAAGAGCTTCGCGGCCGAGACGAACCCCGACGCGGTGTAGAAGGTGAAGAACACGAGGATGATGACGGCCGCGACGATGCGCGAGACGCCGGTGGGGTCGCGGAAGCGGTTGCAGATGAAGTCGGGGATGGTGATCGAGTCCTTGCAGGCCTGCGAGTAGCGGCGGAGCCGCTGCGCGACGATCTTCCAGTTGAGGTAGGTGCCGAGGAGAAGCCCGATGCCGATCCACGCCTCGGAGAGCCCGCCCGCGTAGACGGCGCCGGGGAGGCCCATCAGGAGCCAGCCGGACATGTCGGACGCCTGCGCCGAGAGCGCCACGACCCACTTGTTCATGCGGCGTCCGCCGAGGTAGTAGTCGCCGAGCGTCTCCTGCCGCTTCGAGAAGGCGAAGCCGATGCCGAGCATGACGGCGAGGTAGCCCGCGAACGCGCCGAAGACGTACCAGTCGAACATGGCTCAGATCTTCCAACCGCCGATGTTGAGCACGCGGCAGATTTCCGAGACGAGGATCGCCAGCACCAGAAGCGGGGCGATGAACTTGACCATCACCGCGTAGAACGTCTTGAACCCGACGGCGCTGCCGTCGCGGTGGCATTCCGCCAGGATGCGCTTCGGACGCAGGACCCATCCCGCGAACACGCAGATGAGCGCGGCGACGATTGGCGTGAGGACGTTCATCGAGTTGTCGAAGAAGTCGAGAGCGGGGAGCCCGAACGGCTTGAACCCGGACCAGCGTCCGTAGCCGAACGCGGACAGCGAGCCGACCGCGACGCACCAGGCGCACACCGTCGCGACCGACGCGTTCCTCTTCACGTGGAAGAAGTCGCACAGGGCCGCCACGCACGCCTCGGTCATCGAGATCGCGCTCGTGAACGCGGCGAAGAGCACGAGCGTGAAGAACGCGAGCCCGATCCACGCGCCCGTCGCGCCGAACTCCGCGAACACCTTCGGGAGGGTGACGAACATCAGCCCCGGCCCGGCGTCGATGGTGGCGCGGCCCGCGCCCGACTTCGCCGCGAACATGACGACGACCGGTATGATCATGAAGCCCGAGAGGACAGCCACGATGGTGTCCGCCGCCACGATCCGCACGGCGGCCTTCGGCACGGAATCCATCCTCCGCATGTAGCTGCCGTAGGTGATCATGATCCCCATCGCGAGCGAGAGCGAGTAGAACATCTGCCCCATCGCGCCGAGCACCACCTTGCCGAGGTTGTCGCACGACGAGAAGTCCGGCACCAGGTAGAACTTGATGCCCTCGCCGGCGCCGGGGAGGCAGGCGACGTACACCGCGAGGCCGACGGCCATGAGGAGCAGCATCGGCATCATCACGATGTTCGACTTCTCGATCCCGTTCTTCACGCCCATCACGATCACCGCGCACGTCACGACGGTGAACACCGCCATGCAGACGAACGGGTCCCATGGCGCGGCCACGAAGGAGTCGAAGAACGCCTTGGGGTCCGCGAGGGCCGCATCCCCGCCCGCGACGAGCTTGACGTAGGCGACGAAGTACTTGACGACCCATCCGCCGATGACGTTGTAGTACGGGAGGATGAAGAGCGGGACGACGGTGGAGAGGACGCCGAGGAAGTTCCACTTCGGGTGCCCGAGCCGGTTGAACGCGGTGAGCTGGCTCTGCCGCGAGTAGCGCCCGATCGCGATCTCCGTCACAAGCAGGGTGAAGCCGAGCGTGAGGGAGAGGGCGACGTAGACGGCGATGAACACGCCGCCGCCGTACTTCGCCGCGAGGTACGGGAACCTCCACAGGTTCCCGAGGCCGATAGCCGACGCTGCGGCTGCCAGCACGAACGCCAGCTGGCCCGACCAGCTCGATCTGTTCTGTTTGTCCATGGTATTCATTTCCGCTTTCAGATGACGTTCAGGGAATGTATGAAGGGCAGGAGCACGCGCGCGACCGTGTCCGCGTTGAGGCGGTGTCCGCCGGGGAACGTGCGGGACATGCCGGGGTAGTGCTGCTCGAACACGGGGCGCGTCTCGGCCGAGAGGAGCGTGTCCTCCTCGCCGAAGAGCCCGTAGCAGAGCGTGCGGTCGTCGTCCGTCACGCCGTCGAACTGGTGTTCTTCCATCTCCTGGAAGTGCTCGATCGTCTCCTTCTTCACGTGGAACTCCGTCGCGCCGTCCTTCCGCCGGTTGAGCCACTTGTGCTTGCCCACGTGCAGGATGTCGTACTTCTTCGAGAGCCAGAACGAGGGGTTCACGCAGATGCGGAGGAACCCGTGGAGCTGCTGCGCGTACCAGGCGCCCATCGAGGTGCCGACGATGAGGTCGGGCATCTCGTCGTACGCGAGCGCCTCCAGCATCGGCCACGCCTCCAGCGGGTCGACCGGGATGTCCGGCGCCGTCACCACGGCGCGGTGCGCGGGATCCGTCCGCTCCCAGAACTCCCGTCGCAGGAGTTCGACCGTGCCGCTCGCGCCCGACGAGGCGAAACCGTGCAGATAGAGGATTCTCTTCATGTCGTGTTTGTGGTTTTCTGTTTCCGGCGATTAGTATACCATAATTCGCATTGGCCGCGCGGGAGCGGTCGCGCTTGTCACGACCGGAAGAGTGGGCCGCGACAAGCACGGCCCCTCCCGCATGAGACCTGAGACCCGAGACATGAGACCTGGTGGGAATTGTGATATACTATTTTTCCATGACGCTTCAACAGACACCTGGACCTGATTCGTACCTGCTTCGTTGGAAGGGCGACGACCTCGTCGTCATGCTCACCCTCGACGCGCCGTGCAAGGGCCGCGCCGTGCTGCGCACCAACCTCGGCGCGGCGTCCGTGCGCCGCCGCGAGATCATCGAGGAGACGGAACAGGGGATCGTGCCGCTTGCGAAGGCATGGAACGACGTGCCGATGAAGGAGGTGCGTCTCGGCACGTACCAGTGCACGGTGCGCCTCGACGAGGTGGGCGTGTTCTCCGCGAAGGCGTGCTTCTTCCCCGCCGGCACGCGCACGCCCGTGTGGCCCGATGGACGCAACTTCCACGTGAAGGTGGAGCCCGCCGCCACGCGCCGCGCGAACGCGATCTACACCGTGTTCGTGCGCCAGTTCGGCTCGTTTCGCGAAGTCGTGCGTCGGCTCGACACGATCATGGGGAAGATGGGCTTCACCATTGTCCAGACCCTCCCGCCGTTCCCCGTGCCCGTCACCTACGGCGTGATGGGCAAGAAGGGGTGTCCCTTCGCCGCCACCGACTTCTTCAGCGTCGACCCCGCGTGCGCGGAGTTCGACGTGAAGGCGACGCCGCTCGACCAGTTCCGCGAGCTCGTCGACGCCGTCCACGCGCGCGGCGGACGCCTTTTCATCGATCTTCCCGCCAACCACACCGGCTGGGCGTCCGCGCTCCAGACCCACCACCCCGACTGGTTCCGCCGCGAGGCCGACGGCACGTTCGTCTCGCCCGGCGCGTGGGGCGTGACGTGGGCCGACCTCGTGGAGCTCGACTACGCGAAGGCCGAGCTGCGCGCCTACATGGCCGACGTGTTCCTCTTCTGGTGCCGGTTCGGGGTGGACGGCTTCCGCTGCGACGCGGGCTACATGATTCCCGAGGAGACGTGGAACTACATCGTCGCCCGCGTGCGCGAGGAACACCCCGACACCGTGTTCATGCTCGAGGGACTCGGCGGCAAGCTCGAGGTCACGGACGCGCTCCTCGCGCGCGCCGACCTCGACTGGGCCTATTCCGAGATCTTCCAGACCTACGACCGCGGCGCGTTCGAGTGGTACCTGCCGGGCGCGATCGCGCGCGCGGAGAAGTACGGGTCGCTCGTCCACTTCGCCGAGACGCACGACAACGACCGCCTCGCGAAGGGCGGTCCCGTGTACGCCCGACTGCGCGTGCAGCTCGCCGCGCTGCTCAGCCACCAGGGCGCGTGGGGCATCGCGAACGGCGTGGAGTGGTACGCCACCGAGAAGATCGACGTGCACGACGGCGGCGACCTCAACTGGGGCGCGTCCGACAACATGGTGGACCTCATCGCCCGCCTCAACCGCATCCTCGCGACGCACCCCGCGTTCGGCCCCGGCGTGCGCGAGCGCCTCATC
>JAFRNO010000147.1 GCA_017430155.1 Kiritimatiellia bacterium
TCGAGCACGCACCCGCCGGGCTTGCGCCAGCCCGACTCGGGGACCTGCCCGTACTTCGCACCGAGGAGCGCTTCGGCGTTCGTCACCTTCGCGCGGGCGTTGTACTTGTTGGCGTCGGGGGCGGGGTTGGAAGTCCACACCACGCGCACGGGATCGACGAACGTGCGCACGCGCGGGTCGACGGTGTCGGCGGCGGCGCACCAGCAGGCGGCAGCCGCGAGGGCGAGGGATATTCCGCGCAGTCTCATTTCGAAAGCTCCTTGATGAGGTCGTCAAAGTTGCCGCGACGGCAGGCGACGCCCTTCGCGTTGCAGATTTCCTCGAACTTGACACAGAACATCGCGGCGTGCGTGGGGTCGGCCGGCAGCTTGCCGGGCGGCGGCAGCGCGCCGCAGCTGTAGAGGAACGTGGGCGCGCGCGACGCCGTGCAGGCGCGCAGCAGGGCCGCCGGGGAGTAGCGCTCGATGAGCGGCAGGCACTCGGCGCGGTGCGCAAGCCAGTTCTCGAAGCTGCCGTAGCCGAACGCGTGCGCGCCGTAGCGGGCGTTCGGGATCCACTCCTTCGTCTCCTGCGGGTCGAGGGACGTCTGCGGGCTGTGCGCGAGCACGGCGCGGATGCCGAGCGCATTGTCGCCCTGGAGCGAGGCGTAGAGCGACGAGCAGGCGCCCGCGCTGCCGCCCGTGAGGCCGATGCGCGTGGGGTCGATGTTCCATTCCGCCGCCTTCGCCTGCACGAGCTTGATCGCCGCCACCGCGTCGTCGAGGCACGCCTTCACGGGCGGCTTGATGCCCGCGTCGTTCGCGTCGTGCACCATGCGGTAGGAGATCGAGACGAGCGCGCAGTCCGCCGTGCGGCACTTGGGGAGATTCCCCGCCACGCCGCCCATGCGGTCGCCGTCGGACCAGCCGCCGCCGTGGATCATGATCACGCAGGGCGTGCGCCTGCCGTCCGTGCGCCCCGGCTTCGGCAGCCACACGTCCATGTTCTGGCGGAGGTGCGGACCGTAGGCGACGTTCTCGAACGTCGGCGCGTCGACCGTGTGCGCGCGGCCGTTCCTCGCGTCCTTGTTCCACCAGTGCTTCATCTCGCAGTAGACGAACTTGTCCGCCGGCTTGCGTCCGAACACGCGCCCCACGCAGCGCAGCATCTGGTCGCACTCGCGCACGGTCGGCAGGAGGGAGCAGCCCTCCGTGTACTCGTTCCAGGCGTTGATGTACACGACGCCCGGCTGCTTGGGGTCGTTCTCGACCGCGGCCTTGGCGGCGCGCAGGTAGCGCTCGAAGATCTGGGGCGTCGCGTTCGTGAAGGTCCCGCAGTAGGGATACTCGTTCCACTTCGGACCCGCCCACGGGAACGGCTCCTCCGGACGGCACCGGGCCGTCGAGTCCCAGCCCGTCGGCACGATCGGGTAATACGGCAGCGGGCCCTGACGGTAGTCGGCCCAGCGCTTCTCGAGGTACGGCCCCGCGTCGGCGAAGTTGTAGAGGAGCTCGCCCGACATATAGCGATTCTTGTAGTTCGGCAGGTTCCAGGGACCGAACCCGTAGTCGGTGAGGCTGTCGAAGCCGAGCTCGGCCATCTGCGCGGCGGCGGCGGGGCCCACGTTCTGCGTGTTGAACTCGATCTCCCCGAGGCCCGCCGCGCGCACGCGCCGGCGCGCCTCCGCGAGCGCGGCCTTCACCTTCTCCGGGCCGAGCATCTTCACGAAATACTGTCCGTTATAGATCGAGAAGAAGAGTTTGCCGTCCTTGCGCCAGTATTCGGGGCGCGGGAAGTAGTTCTTGATGGAGTGGTCGATGAGGCCGAGGAACTCCTCGGGCGTGTGCGCGAGTTCCATCAGCTTCGTGCGGTTGACGCCGTACTTCGGACGGAACTGGTTCCAGCGCTCGTGGTAGCACCACATGAGCGCGAACTTCATCTTGCCGCGGTTGGGCGCCTTGAGGAAACCCTCCTCCAGCGCCTCCTGCTGCGTGATCTGGCCGTTGTACCAGTAGTAGTCGTAGAGGAACACGTCGATGCCGGCGTTCGAGGCGAGCTCAATCTCCGTGGAGACGTCCGTGGGGTCCTTGCCGTCCAGGTAGCCCGGCAACGGCTTGAACGGCAGCTTGTGGCCGGGGAAGCGCGGCTTCGCCGTGCGGGCGAACTCCCATTCGGTCCAGCCCGGGTGGAACCACTCGTTCCCCTTGGGGTAGACGCTCCAGTGGGGGTAGTAGACCGCCATCACCTCGATTTTCTTGGAAGCCCCCAGTGCCGCGCCGACGGCGGCGGCGCACGCAAGGGCGAGGAACACTTTGCGCAGAGTTGTTTTCATGGCGGAATTATAGCACAATCCCGCCCGCTCCGCAATCCGGCGCCCCGCCCTACGGAAGGAAGGTCGTGCAGAAGATCGAGCCGAGGTCCTTCGCGTCGGCGAGCGGCGTGAGCGTGCAGGCCTTGGCGTCGTAGCGGTACGTGCGCAGCACGCCGTCCTTCTGGAACCCGACGGCGAACACCTTGCCGCCCGGCATGACCTCGAAGTCCCACGGGAAGGCGCCGTCGAACTTGATGATGCCACGCCGCGCGAGCGCGCCGGTCTCGGCGTTGACGGAGAACACGGCGAGGGATTCGTGCCCGCGGTTCGAGCAGTAGAGCTCGGAACCGTCGGCGGAGAGCTTGATCGCGGCCGCCTTCGAGAAGTCGGTGAAGCCCTCGGGCGTGAGCTTGAGCTGCTGGACGGGCGTGAACGTGCCGTCTTCGTAGCGGTAGCTCGTCACGTAGTTCTCAAGCTCGAAGAGCAGGAAGGCGAAGCGTCCGTTCGGGTGGAACGTGATGTGGCGCGGGCCCGCCCCGGCGGGCACGGTGATCACGTCGCGCACGAACTTGCCGGTCGACGCGGAGTAGATCTTCACGCGGTCCGTGCCGAGGTCGACGATGCAGATGTACTTGCCGTCGGGCGTCACGCGCGCGCAGTGGCAGTGCGGACGGTCCTGGCGCGGCTTGTTCGGGCCGGTCGGGTCCTCGGAGACGATTCCCTGGAGCGTCTCCTTCGCGAACGTGCCGTCCGCCTTGAGGTCCACCCAGCCCGCGGTGCCGCGTCCGTACTCGGCGAACACGAGCTTCCGCTCGTCGGGCGAGAGCGAGAGGTGGCAGGGCGCGGGATGCCCCGTCATGAGCGTCTCGAGGTGCGTGGGCGAGCGGCCGGAGGGGTCGAGCGCGTACACGGCCACGCCGCCGTTCTTGCCCTTCTCGCCCTTCGGATCGGCGAGGGACGTGTAGAGACGCGTCCGCGCGCGGTTGACGGCGATGTACGTGGCGTTCGCCACGGGCAGGGAGCCGAGTACGGCGATTTCGCCCGTGTCGGCGTCCACCTCCACGATCTTGAGCGCGTTCGGCTTGACGCCGCTGCTCGCGCCGATGTATCCGATCTGCTTCACGCCGACGCATCCGGCGAAAGCTCCCGCCACGAGGGCGGCCACAAGTGCCTGTTTTTTCATGCGGACATTCTAGCACACCCGCCCACGCCGCGCAAGGGGGTTTGCGAGAGACGGGACGCCGAAATTGTGGTATACTACCCGCATCAACACCCAAAGGAGGATGCAGATGAAACGCGAATCGACGAAAACCACCAAGCCCGCACGTTCCA
>JAFRNO010000148.1 GCA_017430155.1 Kiritimatiellia bacterium
CCGTGGTGATGAGCTCGTCGCGCAGTTCGGGTGCCGTACCGGAGAAGGCGATCTCGTCGCAATCCGTCCCCGTGACGATCCACGCGGGCGGGACGCTCGACATGACCAGGTGCACGAACGCCACGCCGTTCAAGGTGACGAAGTTGACGATCGACGAAGGCGGCACTCTTCTCGACAGCGCGAAGAGCAAGTTGAGCGTCACGGCCGCATCGACCTACACGAAGCCGCTTCCGTTCGGCACGATGGCCGGAACGCTCGACATCGCGGCGACGCTGACGTTCGACCTGACCGATCTCTACTCGGGCGCGTCCGCCCCTGCCGCGGGCACGGACGTGACGCTCCTCTCCGCCGGCGCGATCACGCACACGGGCGCGGGCGGCGTAGCCGTGACGGGATGCCCCTACGACAGCTACGTGACGTTCGAGTCCGGCACCGTGACGCTGCACACGGTGCCGCCGGCGGTCTCGGAGCTGAATCCGATCAAGATCTGGAACGTGGGCGGCACGCTCGTGTACGGAGCGAACGGAAACTGCTACCGGTCTTCGCTCGGCACGCTCCTCGCGCAGGAAGGCTGGAACGTGCAGATGACGGGCTGGCGCACGGCGAACGCGAGCGGACTCTGCACCGCCAACGAGGCGTGGAAGCGCCATGCGGGCGTGGTCGACCTCGCGCTCAAGACCTCCGCCACCCGCGCCGGGCTTCTCGAAGGTCTCGAGACGTACTGCGCCGCCGCGGGCGAGCCTGACTTCACCGTGCTCCTGTGCGGCGACACCGACGTGGCCGACGGCGTTGCGGACGACAAGATCTTCGCGAGCTACACGAACGCCGTGACGCGCATCAAGGCGGCGCTCCCGATGACGACCGTCCTCGCCTGCACGATCCCCGGCGGGTCGGCGGCGCTCAACGCGGACATCGCGGCGTGGTGCGGCACGGAGGCGGACGTGGAGGCGGTCGACGTCGCCAGCCTCACCACCTCGTCGCAGACGCAGGCGCAGTGCGACGCGGTGGCGGCGGCGATCAAGGCGAAGCTGGTGACGCTCGCGACGGCGAACGGCAAGAACAATCCTTCGTCCTGGACGCGTCCGACGGTCACGCTCGGCGCGGAGAACAACGTCCCGGCCGCCTACTTGGCCGGGTTCACGCGCGTCAGGTCCATCGAGCCGACGTCCTCGCAGGGGTACGCGCAGGACCTCTACGCGATTCCCTACGCCTATGCCCCGGCGATGCAGGAGACCGGCATCGAGAGGGCGGGCTACTACATCGAGCTCGTGCGCAGGGACACGGGCGCGCTGCAGGCGCTGTGGGTGGACATGGACGCGCCCGGCCCCACGTGGGCGGACGTCGCGTTCCCCGTCACGTACGCGCAGCGCAAGCAGCAGTCCGTCACGAAGCTCCACGTGTGGAGCAACTTCGGCGGCATCTCGCAGGTGGCGGCGGACGACGATACGGTGGAGGGCTACATCGAGTGGGGGCCGGGCAGTTACAACGGCAGCGACAGAACGGGGGATGACGTGGCGTCTGAGCCGTGGAAAAACGCGTATGGCATCAACGACACGCTGAACACCTCCGGCGCGAACGGCCACGGCAGCTTCCAGGTCTTCCGCAAGTTCGCGGACGCCAACGCATTCCCGGCGTATGAAACGCTCTTCGGCTACAGCAACTGGGGCAACACCTCGGGGGCCAACAACGCGATCGGCATGGGGACGCTCGCCAACTACGGCGCGGGCGGCTATACGACGTCCAAGTCGCTCGACTGGACGTTCGTCTACGGCAGCACCACCAGCGACGCGGCCAACATCTCCGGCCACGCCTACTCCTTCATCCGCATCGACTTCTGGGTGAAGTACGCGGCACCGCCCACGCGCGCCGGCATGGCGGACTACGCCTGGACGGGCGCGACGGACGCGGCGTTCGCCGCCGTCGGCAACTGGGCGAAGGACGGGACGCCCGCCGCGTCGCTCGCCGGCAGCACGATCCTCGTCCCCGACGGCGCGACCCCGACGTTCACGTACGTCGGCTACGATCCCGTCTCGCTCCCCACCACGACGCTTCTCATGGACGGCGCGGCCACGTTCCCCGACGTGGGCGGCTTCTACCTCTCCACGCTTGACATGGGCGCCACCGGCAAGCTCGTCTACGATCCCACGAAGTTCACCTTCCGCCTCGTCTCCCCGCCCACCTTCGCTTCCGGCGCGAAGATCGCGCTCGCGCCCAAGTACGCCTCGAACACGAAGGGGCGCTTCCTGCTAATGACGTGGGACCACGGCGCGCTCGACATGGACGCCGCCGCGCTCAACGCGATCTTCGACGCGTCGAGCGCGCAAGGCACGGACGTGAAGGTGTGGGCCGAGAACCTCGAGGCGGGCGGCGGACGCCTCTGGCTCGACCTCGACTACGCCGCGCCGAAGCAGCGCATCAACATCCTCTGCACGGGCGACTCCATCACGCAGGGCAGCGACACGTCCTACGGCAACTGGCGCACGGGCCTCATGAAGAAGCTCGCCGCCGCCGGGTACGCGCCCGTCGCGAAGGGCCACTGGAAGGTCCACAGCGCCGACATCTGCGGCGCGGTGATGCCCGACGAGTGGGTGTGGCACTCCGGCATCAGCGGGCAGCGCCTCGTCACGAAGAACGGCGGCGGCACGATCGACGCGATCGAGACCATGCTCGACTGCGCGGGCGACGTCGATTTCATCCTCGCCAAGATCTGCACGAACGACATCAACGCCAACGGATCCACAGCCGAGGAGCTGTTCCCCGTCTGGACGAACCTCGTGTGGAAGACCCTGAACCAGAAGCCGCACGTGAAGTTCATCGCGGGCGCGGTGGTGGACATCGCTTACACGCCGGCGAAGGACGAACAGGTCGTCGCCTTCAATTCGGCGATCAGCAACGCCATCGCGAGCGCGATGTTCCCCGCGAAGCGCACGTACTTCGCCGACCTCTACACGCCGTGCTACCGCTACGACGCGGGCGGCAACTACATCGTCGGCAGCTTCCTCTCCGAGACGAACCTCCATCCCGACTGGCCGGGCGAGGACAAGATGGCGGATGTCTACTGCGCCGCCATCCTCGGCGCGATCGCGGACGATCCCGGATTCGAGCTCGACGCGCAGGAGACCGTCACCGAGACGACGAGCGGCTGCGAGAACAACGTCCCCGCCGAGTACCTCGCGGGCATGACGCGCGCCCGCGTGTTCGACATCGCGGCGAACGGCGGCACCAGCCTTGCGACGCTCGGCCACGTGCCGTACTCCGTCGTGAACGACGCGGCGCCCACGGCGAACATCTCCCGCGTCGGCTACTACATCGAGCTGAAGCGCAGGGACACCGTGCTCGACGCCTACCACGGGCTGACGCGCTGGATCTGGGTTTCGATGGACGCGTTCGGCGATTGCACGCTCGACGACGTGGGCATCCCGCTCACGACCATCAACCAGCGCGTCGTGAGCCGCCTGCGCGTGAAGACGAACATGCCCGGCGTCGAGTCGACTTCCGCCGACGCGAACGACGTGCGCGGCTGGATCGAGTTCTGGCCAAGTTCCTACGACACCCCCGCCAGCGGGCTTGCCGACGCCCCGGCCGATACGTTCAGGTGCGACTGGAACGACAAGCGCTCGAACAACATGAGCGGCTGGGGCACCATGCAGGTGCACCGCTTCACGCCCGGCGCGGCGAATCCCGCGATGGTCATGTTCGCGTTCAACCGCTGGACCACGACGGCGTGCTACGAGATCGGCATCGGCAATTTCTCGCATCAGGGCAAGTCCATCGACTGGACGTGGATGGGCGACGAGAACACGCGCGAGAGGATGTCGAGCCTCGCCTACGAGGTGGCGAGGATCGAGATCTGGACGGCGGCGGACGTGCCGGCGGACGCGGCGTTCGTGCGCGTCGACGGCGTCGCGCCGGAAGGCGGCGGCGAGGCGACGGTGAAGGGCGAGGTGGTGAGCTTCGGCGAGGGCGCGGATTCGGCGGCCGTCACGCTCGAATGGTCCACCGATCCCGCGTTCGCCACGGTGGCGGGCTCCACGAACCTCGGCGCCGTGGCGGAGAC
>JAFRNO010000149.1 GCA_017430155.1 Kiritimatiellia bacterium
CATCATGGCCGCCGAGATGTCCTTCTTGGCGTCGCCGAGCAGGACGGACAGGAAGTCGTCGCCCGCGCGCGCCTGCGGCATGCGGACGGGATCCGTCCGCGCCAGCAGCCCCGTCAGCGCCGCGAGGACCGCCGGCCAAACATATGGAATCAACCGTTTCACAGGCTTTTGCGGTTGAAGAGGAAACGGGCGACCAGCAGCAGGACGGCCGAGTAGGCGACGCCATACCCAACCACGGCCAGGAACACGCCGGCCTCCACGCCGCCCCAACCATGCACGAGGCGCTGCCGCATGTCAAAAAACTCCGCGTGCGGCGCCACCCAGTAGACTGCGGCCACGAGTCCCCGCAGCACGCCCGAGACGTTCTCGGCGTAATCAAGAAGCCGCCGGCCGAAAAAGAACATGCCCGGGAAGAGGATGGCGAGGAGAGTCGCGCTCGCGGAGGGCGTCAGCAGAAACGACCCCGCCACGGCCGCCGCCACCGCAAGGGCCATGAATGTCGCATGCAACACGAACGCCTGGAAGAAACAGGGCGTCAAGAGCTCGCCGCCGCGCAGCAGGGCGGACAGCGCCCACAACACATAGAAAAAGGCAAGCGCCGACCAGGAGGCCGCCACCGCCCCCAGATACTTGCCCAACAGCAACTGGCCGCGCGAGACGGGTTTCGCCAGGAGCGGATACACGGTTCGGTTCGCAAACTCGTTTGAGAAGAGACGCCCGCCCGTACCCAGCGCGACGAAGAGCGAATACCCCCAGATGAGCAGAAGCGCCGCCTCGTCGAAATAGCGCGTGGCGCCCGCGGTGCCGAAAGGACGCGCCAGCGAAAGCGGCACGAGCAGCACGAGGGCCAGCACGAGCAGCACGAACATGTCGTTTCGGCGCCACAGCTCCAGCAGGGACAGCTTCACGAGCGCAGCAATTCGCCTCATTCCGCCTTTCACGACACGCCTCCCTTCTCCAGGACCTCAAGGAACAGACGCTCCAGATTGCCGCCGCCGTCGCCCGCGAGACGGTCCACGGGACCGTGGTAGATGCACCGCCCCTTCTTCATGATGGCCACATTGTCGCACAGCAGTTCCGTCTCCCCCAGTTCGTGCGAGGAAAAGAATATCGACTTCCCCCGGTCGCGCAGTTTCTTCAGGAGGTTGCGGAAATGGATCCGCGCCAGAGGGTCAAGTCCCGTAAAAGGTTCGTCGAGGATGAGCAAGTCAGGATCGTTCAGGAGCGCCTGGGCAATGCCGGCGCGCTGAAGCATGCCCTTGGAATAGGTCTTGAGCGGACGCTTGGCCGCCTCCTCGAGTTCAACGTCCTTCAAAAGTTCGTCCGTGCGCGTACGGATCGTCCGCCTGTCCATACCGCATACCCCGCCATAGAACGCCAGAAGTTCCCGCACGGTCAGAAACGGATAGTAGTATGCCATCTCCGGCATGTAGCCAATGCGGGCGCGCGTGGAGGCCTGGGTCGGATCTTCGCCAAACAGGCGCACCGTACCCGCCGTCGGCCGGATCAGGCCGATCAGCATCTTGATGGTCGTCGTCTTCCCTGCCCCGTTCGTGCCGAGGAATCCCGTCACCTCCCCCCTCCCCAACGACAACGTCAGATCGTCAACGGCTTTCAGATCGCCGAACGACCGACTCACTCCAACTAATTCAAAACACTTATCTTCCATAGAGGACACCGCCAATTATTCCTTTTTACCGTCTTTGGCCCACCGCAGGACGTCGGCGGCCACCAGCGGGTTCTGGAAAGTGAAAGCACACTGCATTCCAGACGCCACCTCAAAAACCATCCCGCCTGGCATCATGGAACATTTCACGAGATCTGCGAACGGAATGTCCATGTTGAGTCCCTTTCCCTCGAACGCAATGCGACGGTTCGTGAAATAGCAGTGCGTACGCTGGCAAACATGGCAATCATGCCGATAATTCGGAAATGCCACGTCGCTGGGGCGCCCGACGGGACGTGCGCCGACTTCAGACCCCGACATGCCAAGACGCGCGTACAACGTACCCTTCTCGTGGAAGAAGACCTGCTCGCCGGAATCAATCGCCACGAGCCTCGCACTTTTCACAGGGCGTGGACGAATCATCGCGAGCCCACCCCCCGCAAGCCATTTCTGGTACCGTTCTTTGTTCTGCGCCCGCCGGCGACGAATCCGGCACCAAACAACCACCATCGGAATAAGCAACCAGAAAAAGGCAAACACGATCGTGATCAGTCCCAACGCATGCATGAACCACGGCTGATCGAGATTGTCCAGATCCTGGTAGATGAACCAGAACATCCCGCCGAGGAACACGAAGGCGATCAATTTTCTCAATGCGTAGGTCACGACCCAAGATTATACCACAAAAGCGGTCGGGAATGGAGTATTGACATAAAAACAAAGACCCCGGCAACAGCCGAGGTCTCTGTTTTAGGCTTTTAGCGCGCGAGAATCAGCCACCCGTGCCCGTACCGCCGGTCGCGGCCTTGTCCTCAGGCAGCTTGTGCGCATAATCGCCGCCGGGATCGCCCTGGCACGTCACGATAACGCCCTTTTCGGCATCGTCCGTCACCGTATAGGACTTCGTGGTGTCGCCCGGGCAATTGGGCTTGACCTTGATGTACTTGTCCTGCCCGAACAGATCGGCGTCCGCAACGCCGTGGCCTTCAAGCTTGCTCTGCTCCGCCGCGTCACGAATCGCCGTCAAGTTGCTGATGCAGGCGTTCATCTGCGAGGTCTTCCTGTAACGGATAAAGTTCGGGATCGCAATAGCGGCCAGAATGGCGATAATAGCGACCACGATCATGATTTCTACGAGGGTAAAACCCTTCTTCATCTTCTTCATGGTTGTGCTCCTTTTTGTTTGTTGATGGCAACCGACACCATGCCAGTTGCTCACTGGGATCATAGCATTTTGCGTGCCAAGGGGCATGTGAGGCGGGATGGGCGAAATGGCATTTCATCCAAAATTTGCGGGCGAGACGCCATCAGCCCCAATTTATTCATTTTCCCCGCCCTCCGCCCCAGTTTTTTGCCCACCACGCCATTTTTCACCTGGCGTACCAACTTTTGATGGAACCGCCGCCTTGGGGGGTATTTCGCAATTTTGCAAAACGAAGATTTGCGGTTTTGCAAAGATTCCCGTTTTGGTCGCGCGGAAGCGCGACCCTTCCTATGTGTGAAGGGCCTCTATTGATTCCTGGAGTTCGGCAAGCGTATAGGGCTTGGCAAGGAAGGCGTTGTAAGGCTGGGTGACGAACTGCGCCCGTATCTTCTCGGGGGCATATCCGGACGAAATGATCACGGGAACGCCGGGGGCAATCGCCCGGAAGCTCCCGAGCAGACGCACGGCGTCCGTCTCCCCGAGATTGGCGTCCATCACCACGCATGCGAGATTGGGGGCATGGCTGCGGAAGATGTCGAGGGCATCGCGGTGTCCCGTGGCGGTGAAGACGCTGTACTTGAGGACTTTCAGCAGAATCGACGTCGTCTTCAGCAATGTCGCATCATCGTCCACGACGAGAATCTCACGCACACCTCCCTTGGGCGGGAGGGATGGACGACGCATCCGCGCGGACTGGGTCAACCTGATCTTCTGCGATTCCGTCGCCAACACGGTCTTGGACGCGGGGAGGTATATCTCAAACGTCGTGCCAATGCCGACGGTCGACGACACGCGAATGCCGCCGTGGTGGGCGTCGATGATCGAGGTGACCGTCGCCAGACCGAACCCGCGTCCCGACGCCTTGGTGGAGACGTACGGGTCGAACATGCGTTTCAGGAGTTCAGGCTTGATGCCCGGTCCCGTATCGGCGAAGCGGAACACGACGCCCTGCCCGGGCAGAAGCGGTTTCGAGGCGACGAAGTCTTCGACCAGATCCTCCGTCATCGTAAACGCCTGCACGGATATCGTGATCTCCCCCGCTCCCTCCATCGCCTCGTTGGCGTTTTTGACGAGATTCAGGAACACCTTCCAGATCTGGTCAGCGTCCACGTCCACGGCGGGAAGCCCGTCCGCCACGTTGTAGGTCACCTGGACATGCTCGCCCACGATTCCGTCCACGAGATGCTGGGCGTCGCGCAGGATGGCGACGGGCGAGACGGGCTTGAATACGACCTTCGTCTCGCCGGCGAACGTCATCAGCTCGCGTGTCATGGCCGTGCCGCGGCGGACGGCGTCGCGGATCGTGTTGAGCGCGTCGACGACCAGCGGATCCTCCTCTTCCAGCCAGGTGATCTCGACCGTGTTGTTGATGGCGGCGAGCACGTTGTTCATGTCATGCGCGATTGAGCCCGCGAGCAGCGTGAGCGACTCCTGCTTGCGCGTATGCGAGAGACGCGTCTCGGCGGCCAGACGGCGGGCGTGCTCGTGCGTGTATTCCGTGGCGTCGCGCACGATGGCAAGCGAGAACAGGTCGTCCATGCGCGCGAGGCGCACGTCGAAATAGCGCGCGTGGCGGCCCCGTCCCGTATCGAGCAGGAAACTCTGGACGCCGCCGCCGGCAATCACGACGTCGATGGCCTGCCCGATCGCGTCCACCCCCGGCCGCCCGAAGATGGACACGTCGATGGGTTTCCCCTCCTCCAGGCCCGGCACGGGGTCGACCGCGTCCGGCTGTTTGATGATCGTCACGAGCCGATGCTGGCGATCGAAGATCAAGAGACCGTCCGGCAAGCCGTGGATCAGCGCCTTCTGCCGGTTCTCAACCTCCGCGATGGCCAAGGTGCGGTTCGAGATCGTCTCGATCAGGGCATTCACCGAAAAGGCCAATTCGGCGAACTCGTCGTCACCGCGCCAGTCAAGGCGCGGGCAATCCGCCTCCCCACAATGCTCTCGGGCCCGGCGCACGCAATCCGTCATCTTCGTGAGCGGGTTCAAGAGCATCCGGCTCTGGAACCAGAAGACGGGAAGCACAAGCAGGATGCCGACAATGGTCACGAAAAGCGTCAGGCGCCCGATGGCGGAACCCGCCGCGTTGGAAAACGTCTGCGGCAGCGAGACGGACAGTCGCGACACGGGCTGGCCCGCGATGTCGCGGATCGTGTAGACAGCCTCGACGGGATTCTCGCCATGTTTCCCGAATCCCCCGGAATAGACCACACACGCCTCGGAGACCATTGACGAGAGGCCGAACGACTGCTGGGAGGGTTGCCCAGCGCGCGTATTCACATGCGTGAAGGGGACTGCGGTTGCATCTTGCCGATTGGCGGAAATGTGCAACTCCATGCCCGCGAAGACTTCATTCATCTGGGACGTGAAGCTCGAAGGGTCGAACGGCGAGCCCAGCGCGAGGTAGCGCCCGTCCGCACCCTGCCTCAACGCCACGTAATAGGAATTGCCGCGCAGACGAAGGAGCCCGGCGGACAGAGGTGCCGACGCACGGCCTACTTTTTCGGCGCACGACCGAACCCAAAGCGGCAAGTGACCCTGATAGTCGGCGATGTCCTCTGGCTGGATGGCTATGCCGGCATGGCCCCCGGCGGTGAACCCCTCGACAAAGCGTCCGGCGGCGTCAAGCCTCATGGCCAGCGCCACGTTGTTCTCGTTGAACAGGCCCAGATAGGTCCGGATGGGCTGCGTCGTCTGTTCGGGGGGCAACGCGTCCAGGTACCGTTTGATCTTTTCGGCGTTGCGTATCGCCAGCCGGTTGATGTCCGTGCCGATTGCCTGGACCTGCTTCTCGGCGTCCTTCACGAGATGCACGAGCACGATGCGCCCGCCGACGTAGAACAGACCGAGGATCAGCAGCAGGAAAAAACCCGTCGCCAGCGAATACCGCGTGCGGATCGAGTGCCGAACCTTGTTCAGCATGCCCTTCTTCTTTCGCAACGTCTCGAGGAACATCTTCTACCTCCCCCCCTTTTTCTGCCAGATCCAGACGACGAGCAGCAACACGGCAAGCGCGGCCGTCAGCGCAAGGCGCGTATGCCGCCACGCGGCCTCCGGATCGG
>JAFRNO010000002.1 GCA_017430155.1 Kiritimatiellia bacterium
CGGCCGCAAGGGGCCGGCCGTCACGGCGGGCATCTACGACCCCAAGACGAAGAAGTACGCCTGCACCTGCGCCTATCCCGCCGAGAAACTCTCGGGCGACTACGCCTGGTACACGATCGGCACCTTCGATCCCTCCACGCTTTCCGAGAGCGCCTACCTCTATGTGGGCGACGGTTACCTCGACAAGAAGGGCCAGCGCTTCGTGCCGGCGCTCTTCCTCGACAAGATTCTTTTCCAGGAGTGTAACGGCAAGACCCGTTAGGAGGATCGTAAATGAATCTCAAGAACGTGAAGTTGCTTGTGTGCGTGGCGGGCATTGCCGCGGTCGGGATCGTTCAGGGAGCGGTCGTGCCGGATCCGCTTGATTTGCCGCGTGCCGAGTTCGCGAAATACTACCTGCAGATCGTCGGCAAGGAGATGCCGGAGGGGCTGGTGCGCTTCGTTGTCGATCCGAAGGTGTCGAAGTCGGGGAGGGATGCGTATCGGATTGTGACGACAGCAAGCGGACAACAGCAAGGCGTCACCATCACGGGCGCGAATGTGCGGAGCGTGTACTACGGGGTGTACGATTTGCTGGAGCGGCGCGGGGGGTGCCGCTGGTTCTGGGACGGCGACGTCGTGCCGAAGAAGGGCGCGCTCGACCTCTCGGGCCTTGACGTGAAGGAGGAGGCGCATTTCGAATACCGCGGCCTCCGCTACTTCGCGCACCGTGGTCTCATGCGCTTCCAGGCGGAGCACTGGGGCCTCGACGACTGGAAGAAGGAGATCGACTGGATGCTGAAGCGGCGGCTGAACGTGTTCATGCTCCGCATCGGGCAGGACGACCTCTTCCAGCGCACGTTCTCCGAGACGTGCGCCTATCCAGATCCCGCCAAGCCCCTCCCCGGAACCGGTAAGGCCCACGACGACCGTACGCTCTTCTGGAGCCTGCAGTACCGCGGCGAACTGCGCCGCAACCTGCAGAAGTACGCGTTCGACCGCGGGCTGATGGTGCCCGAGGATTTCGGCACGATGACGCACTGGTACTCGCGTACGCCGGAAGATTTCCTCGCGAAGAAGAAGCCGGAGTTCATCCCGCTCGCGAACAAGGGGCCGAACTACCAGGTGCCGAACGCCCAGGTGTGGAACATCCGCGATGACAAGTGGGTGGACGAATACTGGAAGATGACGAAGACGGCCGTTGCGACCTACGGCGCGGGCGCGCCCGCGCCGCGGCTCCTCCACACGATCGGCCTCGGCGAGCGCATGTGCTACAAGGACAGGAAACGCAACTTCGACATGAAGATCCTCGCCCTCGACAAGTTCCTCGCCAAGGCGCATACGGATTATCCCGACGCGAAGGTGCTGCTTGCCGGATGGGATTTTTACAGCACATGGAAGCCCGACGAGGTGAAGGCGCTTCTGCCGCGCCTCGATCCGAAACGCGACATCATCTGGGACTACGAGGGCGACGTGGCGCCGCTCGAACACAAGAACAACTTCACGCATTGGGGGCTTGTCGGGAAGTTCCCCTACACGTTCTCCATTTTTCTTGCCTACGAGAACGCGCTCGACGCGCGCGCCAACTACCCCGTCATTGAGGCGCGGCAAAAGGTGGCGCAGGGCGATCCGTTCTGCAAGGGGTACATCTTCTGGCCGGAGTCGAGCCACACGGATCCGCTCTGCCTGCGCTACTTCACCGCAAATGCCTGGTCGGACAGGCCGATCCCGCACGGCGAGGTGCTGGACGAGATGTGTACGAGCCGCTACGGCGCGCACGCCGCCGCCATGAAGGCGGCGTGGCAGGCCGCGCTCCCCGCGTCGTGGTTGCGCGGCTGGAGCAGCAACTACGGGCGGTTCATGGTCGGCCTGGGATTCGACGCCAATCCTGCGCCCGGCACAATCAAGAAATGGTCGGCCCCCGTCAAGAACGCCGAGACCGTGTTCGGCCTGTTGGCGCGCGTGCCGTGGCAGGATGCGTTCATTCAGCGCGATTCGATCGATATCGCGCGCATGGTTCTCGATCGGGTGATTGCGCTCCGTACGATGGAGCTCTGCGGCGAGATCGCCGCGTGGCGGAAGGGGGGGACGACAGCAAGCGGACAACAACAAGGTGATCTCGTCGTACGCGCAAATACGATCGCCGCGCTGTGCGACAAGATGGCCGACCTCCTTGCGCTCCACACCGACTATTCGATGTGGGAGACGTACCAGCAGATGGACGCCATCGAGAAAATCCAGAATCCCGAGTTCTCCAAGACGCTCTTCGAGAACGCCTCGTGTCCTTACTGCCGCAGCCACCAGTACGAGCTCGCGCGCCACTGGTACGCCGCGCGCGCGCGGCGGATGGCGGAGCGCCTGGCGAAGGCCGTCGCGGACGGCGACCGCGCGGCGAAGTTCGGCGGGGACGTCGGGGAAGCCGAGCAGATGCGCCTCGCACTGAAGGCGCGTCCGCTCGAATCCCTCAAGCCGACCTTGCCGCGCACGGAGGAGAACTTCCGCAAGGTCCTGCGCGAGGTACAAGAACTTTTAGATTGAAGAAAACTGTAAAGGAAACAAACCGATGAACCTCAAGAAAATGAACAAAGGACTCGACGTCCTGCGCGAGAAGTACGGCGCGCGGAAAGGCGAGATCACGCTGAAGGACGGCCACTGCTACGTGGGCTCGACGCCTCTCCTGCCCGGCCGCATGGAACGCAAGATCGTGGAGCTCAAGAAGATGACCGAGAACGGCACGCTCGAAGGCGTGTCCACGCTCCGTTTCGCGAGTTTTGCGGCGGGAGGGTCGCAGTTTACTGCGACCGTAGCGGACGCAACAAGTTGCGTCCCTC
>JAFRNO010000150.1 GCA_017430155.1 Kiritimatiellia bacterium
AGGAAAACTTTGAAGCCGTACTACATCAGTCAAACACACCGCTTGTGGTTGAATTCTATTCCCCGGCATGCGTTCACTGCAAAAGAACAGAAAAAGGCATAGACGAGCTTTCGGAGGAACTCGGCGATACGGTAACATTCGCAAAATGCAATATCTTCGAAAATCAAAGCATTGCTTCACTTTATGATATCACAAATCTTCCGACTCTCCTATTCATTAAAAACGATGAAATCAAAGAGAAGCTCATAGGTTTCACCCACAAGCTGATTATTGCGGAGAACATCAAAAAGATTTCCTAAAAAAACTACTCAAGCCTCTTCAAAAGCTTGAGTAGTTTTTAATGCTAATCACTGATAGAACTTGAGCAAAGCTTCAAGCTGCAAAATTTAAGGAACCACTGATTAAATCACGTCCTACGGACTGAGTACCCAACGTGCTTGCATCTTTTCGTCAAATTGAACTCAAAATCCTTGAAATACGTCAGTATTCCTGTGGATTTTTCGTCCAATTTGCCTGAAAATCTGACGGCGCAATTTGGGCACTCGATTTAATCAGTGCTTCCTTAATGTCTTCGTATTAAACAAAAAACAGTATGACCTCCCGGAGATGTCGGTACAATACTTCTCCGGGAGGTCGATTTTCTTTTCATACATCGCACGGCCGGCGAAGTACTTGAGCTTCTCGTCCGAAGAGGAATCCCAACCGACGAGCTTCGGGAAGGCAAGCGGCGCGGCCGGCGGGTTCTTGCCCGTGAAGGAGGTGACAGTCCAGTCGGATGAGAGGTCCATCAGGACACGTTCGTCCGCCTGGTAGGGCGCGGCCTCCGGACGCGCCGTTGCGGCGGGTCGAGGACGCCCCGCCCTACCTGGGGTCGGCTCGCCAAACGACACGAACATCGACTCGTCCGGCCGCAACGTCACGCGCGCCTTCACGCGCCCGGCCTCGTCCACCAACCAGGGCAACGGCACGATTTTCCCGCTCTTCGCATCCCATTGCTCGGGACGGCCGGTCCCCTTGAAGGAGACGGCTCCGTCAAATGGCGCCGTCGCCGTGTTCACGACGAAGTAGAAATCGCGTCCCTCGATGACGCGCCGGAGCGCCTTCAGCGCGCCGCCCGATTCCACGGGCGCGCGCACGCCGAACGCCCGCACGGCCGCCGGCGCGGAATCGACCTGTTTCAGGTTTGCGTACTTCCCGCCCCAGATCGCGTTGACCAGTTCCTGCCACTCCGACGTTTTGTCGCCGAGCGACGGCGTGCCCTTCGGCCTCGTGCCCGCCACGCGCGCGCCGGCATCCAACAACTCCTTCACCTTGCGAAGCGTCGCGCAGGTGAGGTAGCGGTCGGGGCCAAGCCAGAGCACCTCGTACGCAAGCCGCCCCGGCATCGCCACGCCGCCGTCCTTTGCGGCGAGCTTCTGGAGGTCGGCCACGCCGCAGTGGTCGTAGTTGTAGCCTGCCGCCACCAGGTCGGTCTGGTACGTGCGGCCGTTCGGCGTGCCGTCGCCGGAGAGGATGAGCACGTCCGCCTTCGGCTCGCCGCTCTGGAGCAGGAACTGACCGCGATGGACGTATTTCGCCCACCACTTCCCCTCGGGCCACCAAGTCGTGTGGCGGTTGAACTGCGTGCCGTGGCGGCCGAGCGAGAATCCCGGCTGCACGTTCATGAACGGCTGCTGGAGGTAGGAGTGGTACACGATCTGCGAAACGCCGTCCAGCCAGCCGCGGTCGCCGTTCACGCGCAGCTCGTGCGGCGTGATCTGCCAGCGGCCTTCCCTCGCCTCGGTGGTGAACGCCTCGGCGGCGACCTGCGCGCGTCCGTTGAGGTGGGCGGCGGACGCGGCCGTGCGCGGCGACCCATGCGAGTCGCGTCCCAGCCAGAACTCGCCCGTGGGGATGTCCGTCGACGCGAAGCAGCGCAGGTCGTCGAACGGACCGCCGTAGCTTTCCGTGGCGGCCTTCACGCCCTCGCGGTGGCAGAGTTCGGCGAAGTAGTCGTAGTAGTTCTCCGCCATCAGGTCGGCGATCGTGCGCTGGACGTCGAAGAGGAACCGCGCCGTCTCGCCCGCCGAACCCACCGTGTAGCCGACCATCGCGGGCAGCCACGGACGGATGTCGTACCCGCGCCGGCGCGCGAACTCCTCGGGAAACGTCTCGGTCCAGTTCTGTCCGCCGACCTCCCACGAATCAATGATCGCCACGGCCACGGTCCCCTTCCCGCCCGGCGCGTTGATCATCTTGTGCGGCATGTGCGGCCAGTGGGCGTCGAGTCCCTTCTTCGAGAGCTTGTCGCATTCCAGCCCGCATACGTTCCCCGGCGCGGGCGCGCACTTCTTGCCCGAGGTCGTGTAGCCCACACGCAAAACACGCCAGCATCCCGCCCCGGGAGGGTCGCACTTCAGCGCGACCGCTTCCAACATGCCATCATCCTGTAGGTACCGCGTAACGTCAAGAATCTCCTCGCGCGCAATGCCCGGCGCGGCGGAATCGGCGGGTGGACGATACCCGATCGCCACGGAGGCACCGTTTTTGTCG
>JAFRNO010000151.1 GCA_017430155.1 Kiritimatiellia bacterium
GCCGCGACCTCGGACGCGACGTGATGAAGGTGCTGAGGAGATTGCTGACGGAGAAGCGGCCCGAACCGACATGCGTATCGGGCGTGTATCCGCATCTGGCGATGTACAACGACGAGGGCGAATGCGGCACGGGCGCGGTGGTGCCGTGGGCGGGAGACCTGTGGGTGGTGACCTACGGTCCGCATTGTCCGCTGGGTTCCAGCGACAAGCTCTACCGCATCAAGCCCGATCTCACGCGCGAGACGTTTGCCGGTTCCGTGGGCGGCACGCACGCGAACCGCATGATCCACCGCGAGACGAACCAGCTCCTGATCGGTCCCTATGTGATCGATGCGAAGGGGAACGTGCGCGTGGTGCCGCCCGCGCGGATGCCGGGGCGCCTCACCGGCGCGGCGCGGCATCTGACCGATCCCGCGAGCAAGGTCTACGTGGCGACGATGGAGACGGGCCTCTACGAGCTCGACATGCGCACGCTCGCCGTCAACACGCTCATTCGCGAGGACGGCATGAACGACAAATCCATCGCCAGACACCTGGGGAAACGGAAGCTGCCGTGGCCGACCGGCTGGGACGCCGCACCCGTCACGCGCGCGCCGGTCTACCACTCGAAGGGCCTCGCCAGCGGCTTCGGACGCGTGTTCATCTCCAACAACGGCGAGAACAGCGCCGAGGCGCGCCGGAACCCGTTCGTGCCGTCGGGCGTGCTCGCGTGGTGGAACGAGCCGGGGAAGAACTGGGCGACGATCCGCCGCTGCCAGTTTACGGAGGTGACGACGCCGGACGGCATCTACGGCAACGAGCACCCCGATACGAACCCCGTCTGGGCGATGGGCTGGGACGCGAAGAGCGTGATCCTCGCCGTCACCACCAACGGCGCCGGCTGGGCTTACTATCGACTTCCCAAGGCGTCCCACGCTTACGACGGCGCGCACGGATGGAACACGGAGTGGCCGCGCATCCGCGACGTGGGATTCGAGGACGGCACGCTGCTCGCGACGATGCACGGCACGTTCTGGCGCTTCCCGCGTGGCTTCTCGCCCGCGAACCCGAACGGGATCCGTCCGATCTCCACCTACCTCAAGGTCATCGGCGACTTCTGCCGCTGGGGCGACCGGATCGTGTTCGGGTGCGACGACCAGGCGAAGAACGAATTCCTTGGCAAACGCGGGCTCAAGAAGGGCGCGCCGCGCTGCACGCAGTCGCAGTCCAACCTGTGGTTCGTGGAGCCGGAGAAGCTGAAGACGTTCGGTCCGCCGTCGGGCGAAGGGTACGTGTGGCTGAACGAGGACGTGAAGGCGGGCGACGTGTCCGACCCGTACCTCCACGCGGGCTACGAGTCGATGCGTTTCTCGTTCACGCGGGCGGACGGCACGTCCGTGAAGCACGAGCTCGTCCAGGAAGGGGACTGGGTGCGCGTGAAGTGCCTGGAGGACGCGAAGGGCGCGACGGCGCGCTTCCGCTACGGCCCCACGCCGTGCAAGACGCCGCCGCTGGACAAGGCGAAGCCCGTCATCGAGGTGACGGACGACAGCGGCAAGGTATGGCGCTTCCCGAACGTGAACGGCGACACGAACGTGGTCTGCCGCGAGATTGCGACGGAACGCGATCTGCTGTACGTGGGCGGCGTGTGGTACGAGGCGCCGGCGGAGAACGCGGGCGGCTTCGCGGCGCTGCGTCCGATCGCGCTCGCCGACGCGCCCGTGAAGTCGCTGCGCGGGGAGCGCGGCCTCATGTACCTGAACGAAAAGCCGATGGTCATCGACGACCTGTGGACGAACGGAACGGCCTCTGCTGCCTACTGGCTGTGGGAGAACAGCCAGGTCAAGACTCGGTCCATCTACGACGCGGAACTGTATTCGCAGGTGCGGACGGAGGATCTCACCGAGGCGAACCGCGCGACGTACGTGGCCGACGCGAAGGCGGCGGGCGTGGACGTCGTGTGGCTGTCCATTTCGGACTTCTTCGAGGAGGAGGCCCGGCGGCAGGAGATACTCGGCAAGCTCGCCGCCGAGATCAAGTATTTCGAGGCGGCGGGATTCGCCGTGGGCGTGTGGATCAACTGCTTCGGCTGGGGAAACGAACGGGCGTTCTTCAAGGGCAGCACGAAGATCACGACGCTTGAGGGGAAGGCGAAAGGCGGCGCGGTGTGTCCGCTTGATCCCAAGCTGCGCCAGGCGCTTTTGGACAACGTGCGCGACATCGCGCGCGTGGGCGCGAAGTTCATCTTGATGGACGACGACTACGTGCAGTCGGCGCGCAGCCTCGTCGGCTGTTCCTGTCCCAACCACCTCGCGCGCGTGGCGGCGAAGTGCGGGCGGCAGCGGGTCTCGTGCGAGGACGTGAAGGCCGCGTTCACGGGCAAGCCGAACGCGTTGCGCACCGCCTACCTCGACGTGGGCGGCGAGGTGGCGCTGGAGCTGGCGCGCGAGCTTCGCCGGGCGGTGGACGAGGTCAATCCGGCGGTCGGCATGGGCCTCTGCGCGAGCTACACGCATTGGGACGTTGAGGGGTGCGACCTGCTGGAGCTCGTCGGCGCGTTTGCGGGCAAGGGGCGCAAGGTGCTGCGCATCAGCGGCGCGCCGTACTGGCCGAACGCCAAGTTGCCGGACACGGGGCTCGCCGACATCATCGAGTTCGTGCGGATGCAGTCGGCCTGGACGCGCGGGCTCGACATGACGGTGTTCGACGAGAACGACCCCTATCCGCGCAAGGTGGCGCGGGTGCCGCCGTGGCGGTGCGAGCTGTACGACAAGGCCGTCATCGCGGACGGGCACCTCGGCCGCCACAAGTACATGCTCTGCTACGGCGCCGACCGCGCGGAGCCGGGCTATCTGGAGGCGCACCTCGCGGACATGCCGGACGACCCCAAGCTGCGGCGCATCTTCGCGGGCACGGCGCCGTACGGCGTGAAGGTAGATTGTCCGCAGCACCGTCTGCGGACGGCTGAACTGCCGACGCCGTTCGTCGGCGAGGCGCAGATCGCGGCGCTCTACTCGCAGCCGGCGGAAGCGTTTGCCCTGCGGCGGAAGGGGATCCCGACACGGTTCGACGGACCGGCCACGTCCGACGAGCCGCTCGCGGTGACCGTCCGCGCTACGCCGGACGTCTACCAGATCGTCCACTGCGACCGGGCGAAGGGCGAATACGCCGTGCTCCTCGAGAACATGGGCGACTCGCCGGCGGATGTGACGATCGTCACGAAAGGCACGGCGCGCACCCTTTCCAGCCTGCGTGGGGAGTTCGCGGCCGTCCCCGACGGCCTTGCGCTCGCCGCCCTGCCGCCCCACGCCTACGCGGCCGTGCGTTTCTCGCTTGCGCCGGAACGGTGAATTACCACCACTTTCGGTAGGTCGGTCATCCCGCGACCGCCGCACACGGGAGGGCGAGCGTCCACGCGAGCCGCACGCGGGAGTGGCCGCGCTTGTCGCGGCCGTATGGAGAGCCGCCATCTTGGCGGCGAATTTGTATGCATTTCGTTACAAATTTTTTACAGTATACCGGGTTCCGCAAATCAGATAGAAATGGTACTATCTTGGGGTCAGGACATATTGGAAAGGAATGACCCCATGCAAAAGGCAGAGTCGTCCGGCGGAAACGCCCCACAGGTCCAGATGGAGCC
>JAFRNO010000152.1 GCA_017430155.1 Kiritimatiellia bacterium
ATTCCCCGGCCACGCTCGTGGACTGGTCGCAGGACGCGACCACTTCGCAGGTGACCGTGAACTACCGGCTGGCCGGCCCGGAGCCACGGATCGTGACGCTGGACGTGCTCACGAACGGCGTGTCCATCGGCGCGGAGAACGTGGCGCTCGTGAGCGGGGACGCGAACCGCCTGATCGAACCCGACGCCAACGCGGTGCGGACGATCAAATGGCGGCCCGACCTCACGTGGGCGGGGCACCTCTTCACGAACGGCGAGATTGCCGCGCAGATCGTGGCGTGGCCGACCAACAATCCGCCGGACTACATGGCGGTGAACCTGGCGCTCACGAACGGCGTGGGCAAGGCGTGGCGCGTGAACTACTATACCTGCGCGGAGGCGCTGCCGGGCGGCATCTCGAACGACGTCTGGCGCGGCGAGATGCTGCTGATGCGCCGCATCCACGCGGCGGGACGCGAGTTCATGATGGGCACGCCCGTCTTCGAGGCGTTCCACATCACGTCGCTCAACTCGGTGTCGGCCTACGACCCCAACGGCACGATGAACGCGCTGCCGGAGAAGGCGCGTCCCGTCGCCTTCACGAAGGACTGGTACATCGGCGTGTTCGCGATCACGTCCATGCAGTACGACTACATCTGCAACACGTGGAATTCCTATGCCGGCGTGTCGTCAGGTTTTCCCGGATGGCAATTCTGGAAGGCGCCGCTCAACGGAATCTCCTGGAACGGCGCGCGCGGCGCGGGCACGTGGCCCGGCGGCGAACCGGCGGCGGACAGTACGCTCGGCAAGCTCCGCGCGCACACGGGCATCGCCTTCGACATGCCCACCGAGGCGCAGTGGGAATACTCCTGCCGCGCCGGCACGATTACCAGCCTCAACAACGGCAAGGAGATTTCCGACGCGCGGTACGCTCGCGATCCGAACAACGCCGCCGCCTGCGAGGTGATGTGGGCCTACTGCCAGAGCGACGCGACGATGACGGCCAACTCCATGACCGCCTCTCTCGGATGGCGCTTCCCCGTAGGCATCCTCAAGCCCAACGCCTGGGGACTCTACGACATGCACGGCAGCGTGCTCGAATGGTGCCTGGACTGGGTGGACGGCGAGGAACTGCCATCAAGCCTGGCGATCGACCCGATCGGTCTCGCGTCAAGTTCCCTGAACCTGAAGGCGATCCGCGGCGGCGCCGGAGCATACTGGCCCTTGCAGGCCCGTTCGGGCGCGAGGCAGGGCATCGCGCCGACCTACGGTGGGGCTACCGGGCTTCGCGTGGTCTGCCCCTCCATCGCAGTGAAGTGAGGAAAGGAGAACGGCAATGAGACTATTTCTGGCAACCAGCCTTGCGTGCGCGACTCTCGCGGCCTGCGCCTACAGCCGCATCGACCCCGCGTCCGTCACGTGGACGCAGAAGAAGAACGGGTTCGTGCAGGTGGACTACACGCTGCAGGACGCGCCCGCGTTCGTGACGGCGCAGCTGTACACGAACGGCGTGCCCGTGGGCGCCGCCGAGCAGGCGGGTCTTTCAGGCGCGATCAACCGCATCGTGCGGCCCGGCGCGAAGCGCTTCACCTGGCAGATGCAGGACGAGGCGCTCGTCAAGACCAAGCTGCCGGAGGGCAGCTGGTCCGTGAATCTCACGGCAACCGACTTCCGCCGACTGCCCACATACATGGCCGTGAACCTCTCCGACGGCTCCATGGCGTTCTACGCCTCCACGAACGCCATCCCCGGCGGCGTGGCGGACGCGAAGTGGAAGACCACGCACATGCTCCTGCGCCGCATCCCGGCGGCGAACGTCACGGCCCGGCTCGGCCTCGGCCTGGCGGAACGCCGTGACGCCAACTATTCGCAGCTGCCGCCCTACGAACGCACGTTCGACGAGGACTGGTACATGGCCATCTACGAGACGACGCAGGGGCAGGCCATCTCCCTCGGCGACACCACGGCGTCCGTCTGCGGGCAGAACTCGTTCGCCAACCTGAACAACGCCCCGCACAAGGCTATACACGCCACGGACTGGCAGTGGCACCCGGTGGACAACGCCACGCTCGCGCGCGCCACGGCGGCGGCGGCCACGCTCACGGCCCGCGCAAAGGCCGGCAGCGGCTACGGCTTCACGTTCGCGGTGCCGGACGAGGACCAGTGGGAGTATTCCTGCCGGGCGGGCTGCTCGCAGGACTCCTACTTCGGCGCGCGTAACGACTCGTACAGAGGCACGAGCGACGGCAAAGGCTATCTCGTGACCTTCCAGAAGGCGCAGAGCTATTACGGCGGTACGCAGGCCAATGGTTTCCACCCTTCGTACCAAGATGCCATCCCCGTGGGGCAGATGCTGCCAAATGCCTGGGGGCTCTACGACATGCTCGGCAACGTATGCGAATGGTGCAGATACACGCACGGCAGCGTGAATCTCACACGCGGAGGCGACTGCATCATGTCCGGCGAGACCTTCTCGGCCGCCTGCCGCGAGACGAACGCGAACGCCTCGCGCCGCAGGGGCTACCGCCTCATCTGCACCCTCACCCTCGCCGAATAAAGGAGCCATGCCATGAAGACTTCGATACTTGCCCTTCTCGCGTTTGCCGCCGGTGCCGCCCTTGGCGCGCCCGGCACGCCCGTCGTCACTTCCGTGTCGGAGGCGAACGGCGACGGATGCGTCACCGTCACCTACACGCTTCCCGGCGAGGAGGCGGCCATCGTCACGATGTCCGCCACGGCAGGCGGGGTCGTGCGCGAACCGGTCACGCTCGTCGGCGCGGTCAACAGCCTGGTGCAGCCGGGGACGGACCTGAAGATCTGCTGGAACGCGCGCGCCGACTTGCCGGGGGGCGCCTACGCCGCGAACGATCTCGACGTCACGCTGACGGCGTGGTCGACTTCCACGCCGCCTGACTACATGGGCGTGTCGCTTCTCTGTCCGCAGTGTGTGCGCTATTACGCTTCGTCGAACGCGGTACCGGGCGGCGTGGGCGACCGTCGGTGGAAGGAGGACTGGATGCTCCTGCGGCGGATTCCCGCAAAGGGCGTGGAGTGGCGCATGGGCTGCACCGTCAACGACTACTGCTGGAACACGGGCGAATGGGCGAACTATGGCTGGACGCAGACGCATTACGTGACCAGCACGGCGGACTTCTACATCGGCGTGTACGAGGTGACACAGGGTCAGTATCGCTACCTGGCGAACGGTGCGACGCCATCCGCAATTGGACAGAACTCCTTTGCGAACCTGCCGAATGCCCCCCACCGCACCCTTCACGAGACGGACTGGCAATGGCATCCCGTAGAGCATGTGAAATGGACGATGGCGTCCAACGCTGTCGCGCAGTTGGCCACGTCGAGCGGGCTTCCCTTCGACTTGCCGACCGAGGAGCAGTGGGAGTTTGCCGCGCGAGGCGAGACGCAGTGGGGCACATACAACGGCAGCCCTCATAACCCAACCCACATCAAGCCTATCGGCGTGTGCGTGCAGGTGGCCTGGGGCTACTACGCCGACATACGGGACGGCGCCAGCTGGTATAGTGGCTCGAACGTCGCCGGTACGCACCCCAACACCTATGACTGCATCCCCGTGGGGCTCCTGCGGCCCAACAAATACGGCCTCTACGACATGATTGGCAACGCCCGGGAATGGTGTTCAGGATGGTACGACGAGGCCAAAGCCCTGCGCCCGATCCGCGGTGGCTCGGTCCACATGTCGGGCGAGGGACACGGCGCGGGTTGCCGGTTCGGTCTGGGTGAGAACGCCGTAGACGGCCCCGGGTTCTGTGGCTTCCGTGTCGCCTGCGCGATCCCCTGAGCGTTCCCAAAGGACGTTGAGACCCTGTCGCTTTTACCTGTAGACGATGAAAACGCAATCTCCGTTTCGTGCCGTTTGCCTCATGTTGGCGGCAACCTGCATCAGTGCATCCTCGTCTCTCGCCGCCGACGCGTATGCGTGGTCCGGCGAGGCGTTTCGGGAAAAGGGATGGTGGCACCACCAATGCGCGCCCTCGCACGGGCCGGATGGGGTGACCCTTGATTCAAGGGGCTACGATCCCTTCGTCACGACGCCGCAGTTCGGTCTTGAGAGGCCGCAGAACAGACAGATCGTCGTCATTCGGGCAAAGACGAACGTCGGCGGGCTCGGCGAGCTGTTCTACAGCCGCCCCGGCGATAGGGCTGCGCCCCAGGAGCTCGCGCAGCCGTTCATGTGGATAGGTGACGGCGAATGGCACGAGTACCGCATCCGTCCGTTCTGGGGCGGACAGCCGAAGGTGGTATCGCTGCGCATCGACATGCCGGCGGACCCTACGGTCAAGACCACGATCTCGTCCGTCGCCATCGTGTCCACGGACGAAAAACTGTCCGTTCTCGGCACGGCCGTGCCTGGCGTGGGCGCGGCGTTCACCGTGCCGCCGCAGAACCGCACCGTGTGGGCGAACATCGAGTGGATCACGGCAGACGATCAATTCGCGAAGGTCTGCAAGCATCTGCACCTCATCGGTGACGGGAAAGAGCGGCGCTATTTCTTCGACGCGAATGGCTGCGTGGGCTGGAACGCGAGCTTCCCCTATCCAAGCCAGCGCGACAAGTGGCGCGGCGAGATCCTTATGTTCCGCGTCGTCAACGCGAAGACCGGCGAGGAGGTGCCGGTCAAGGACCTCGAGTTCTGCACGAAGCGTCCGGCACTTCCCGCCGAGCTGATTCTCTCGTACACGAAGATACCCCTTGAACTTGACCGAACGGGTCATGGCGTGAACATCGACGTCGGCGTGGTCAACGTCGGTACCGTGGC
>JAFRNO010000153.1 GCA_017430155.1 Kiritimatiellia bacterium
CGCCAACCACGCACGGTAGGGTCACGCGTCCCACGTGACCGCCATCTCTCGGTGGGGCGAGGCGTCCCGCCGAGCCGCCCGGCGTTCCACCGCCGCCCCTCATCCCAGTCGCCCAGTCGTAGCACCGCATCACCGCCGCCGGCACGACCCTTCGCGACGAAAGAAACGCGATCTTCGGCCGCTGCATCAGCGCCGCATTGCCAAGCATCTGGAAACTCACAGTCATTCGCGAAGCTCGCGCCTTATATCTTCGCCACGATGTCGGGGATGTTGGACTTGTCCATTGACGAGAAGGCGAAGCACTTCTTGCCGAGATGGTTCAGCGACGCGCCCACGTAGATGAGCACCGTCTTGTCGATTACGAGAAAGCGGTCGTGGAACTTGTCGGAGACTTTGACCGTCAGCGAGTTGGCGTACTGGGCATTGAACTGCGCCACATCGACGGCATGGAGCAGCTTGTTCCGAGAGTTCTTCACCACAAGTACCGACACGCCCGGCCGTTTCTGCGCGACAAGCGGCAGAACGGAGTCGGCGAAGTACGGGTCGATGACGATCAGCTCCTGACGCGCCATGCGCACGAACTTCTTCATCTGCTCGAACGCATCGTATATCTGCCCGTCGTAGAACACCTTCTGCGGCGGGAACTTCTTGTCCTGCATCGCGTCCAGTATCAGCTTGAAGCGCTCTTCGTTACGGACCTGATTGGCGTCGTTCTTTGCCTGGTCTGCGATTTGCCGTCTGTCTGTCGCTTCAATGCGGGCGAGGAGTGGCGCGATGGAAGCGAGAGCCTTGCGCATGGCGACAAATGCCCGCATGATTTGAATGTTTGCGGCGACTGCACGGGGGGATCGTAGGACACCGCTTAACATTGCGACCCCATTTTCGGTAAAAGCGTATGGCATGTATTTCAAGTGTTGTCCACGCCCTCCGTTTAAGATGCCAATTTGGCATCTTAAACATTCTTCATGGCTTAACTGAAACATGAAGTCATCAGGGAATCGTTCAAGATTGCGTTTGACCTGTCGATTGAGTTGCCCCACTTCTACTCCATAGAGCGCCGCAAGGTCGCGGTCAAGCAAAACCTGGACGCCGCGAACCGTAAGGATTCGCGAGCGTATGGCGTCAACGCCCATCGGCTCGATGACCGCCCCTGCGGACGACGGCGTCGCATGGACAGAAACGTCTGGCACCGCCGAGGTTTCGTCCGCACCGACATCCCAATCTGTCTTTTTCTTCACTGTATTGTTCACATTCCGTCCTGACGCGCATGATTATACCAAAGCGCGGCGCGGAAGTTGCAACGCAGCTGGATAAGAAATGTCTAATTTTTGTCTAAGTTTTGTATCAGAAATGTCTCGAAACCGATACAACCGACATCCCACCCGTTGCGACCGCCCTCTCGGAGAAGCGACACTCCTGTCGCTTCAGCTCTTCGGGGAATCGACACTCCTGTCGCTTCCCGCATAGGCTAAGCCATCGTCAGAAGCGGCAAGGGTGCCGCTTCTCCGGTGGGGCGAGGCGTCCCGCCGAGCCGCCCCGGGAGGGCATTTACTTCACGGGGTAAGGCTTGTCTTTGGCTTCCTGTGCCTGCTTGACAGGGACGGTTACCTTCGTACCGTCTGACTTGCGGAAAGTGATCGCCAACTTCTCGGCGTCTCCGCCCAGGAGGCGCGCCTGAACTTCCTTGCCGAGAGTCAGGTCGAAGATGCCGTAGACGACAAACCACTTGCCCTTGACATCATCCGCCTCTTTCACGCCCAGTTCGTATTTGTAGGCATGGCCGTCCACCGTCTCGCGCCATGTGGCCTTGTTGGCGACAAACTCTGGCTTGGACTTGTGACGCGCCATGAACAACTTGGCCAGCACGTCCGAACGTGCGAAGGCCTCCGCATAACCAAAACCCTCCCGCGTCGCAACAACCACAGAATAGACCTTGCGCGAAACCTTGTCCGCCTCGCATTGCGCCAACTGGTAATCGCCCTTTTCATCGAGCTTTTCCAGTTGCGCCTGCAGCTTCTCGGCCGACATGCCCGGATTCAATCCGAGCGGAGCGAGGGGATCGAGTTCCCACGCGACGCCAAGTTCGGCCAGCCATTTCCGAGCGGCGGGGTGTCCCTGCGCCGCCGCCCGGCGGAACCACTTGACGGCCTCGGCGTGATCCTTCACGCCCCCCTCGCCGCGATCGCAGTACACTCCCAGGTTGACCTGCGCTTCGACATATCCCTGCTCGGCGGATTTGCGGAACCACTTACCGGCCTCGACGGGATCCTTCTCAACACCCTGGCCGCTCATGAGACAGGACGCCAGATTGTTCTGCGCCGTCCTCTCTCCCATCTCCGCCGCCTTGCGGTACCACTTCACGGCCTCGGCGCCATCCTTCTCAACGCCCTCGCCGTTGGAGTAGCACATGCCCAGATAGAACTGAGCTTTCGCGTTGCCCTTCTCCGCCTCCGCCCGGCACGCCTTCAACTTGTCGGCCATGCCGTCCGCCGCCGCGATCCCCGCGACGGCAGCCATCACAAC
>JAFRNO010000154.1 GCA_017430155.1 Kiritimatiellia bacterium
CGAACACCCTGGTCAACGGGCACACGCCGAACGCGCCGGTCGCGAATGGCGTGCAGACGATCCTCTACGAGAACAAGACGGTCGAGTTCACGAACATCAAGAGCTACACGGTCACGTTCGTGGACGAGGACGGCACGGTAATCTCGTCGGACAAGGTGCCCTACGGCACGACGCCGGACGTGTTCTCGTCGGACGTCGACGATCCGACGAAGCCGATGGACGAGACGTCGATCTACCGCTTCGACGAGTGGGGCCCGACGCTGGAGCCTGTCGGCAGCAACACGACCTACACGGCGGAGTACAGGGAGATCAAGATTCCTTCCGCCACGCAGCGCGCGGTGGACACGAACATCGTCGTCACGCTCGACGAGCCGGGGCAGCAGCCCACGCCGGAACAGTTGAAGGAGCGCGAGGAGGCGCTGACGAACGCGCTGGCCGCCGCCGGCATCGACGTCAACGACCCCAACTACTTGGAAGATGAGGCGAACGAGATCCTGAACTCCGAGGACCCGAACGGACTGACCCGCTGGGAGAACCTCGTGACTGGCACGGACACGAACGAGCCGCCGCTCAGCACGTCGGTCTCTACCGATGATGACCAGGTGACGGTGCAGATGGCGGATGAACCTGGCGATCAGGTCGACCTCGGCTACACGATGCTGCGCGACCTTCGCAAGTACATCGAAGCGGACAAGACATGGGTTCGCGTCGCGGGTCCGGCGCCCGCCGGGAACCCGGCGTTCAACATCCCGCTTGTTGACGCGCAGGGCAAGTCCATCGGCGCGACGGGACTCTACCGCGTGTACACGCTGCTCGTGCCGGACGTCTGCCAGGCGATCACGAACGAGATTCCCTCGAAGAACATCATCGGCGTGCTGGAGGTCGAGAGCTCGCTCACCAACACCGTCGTCGCGGTGCCGTGGAAGGAGCTCGCGAGCGACCCCGCCGTCGCGAAGGACATCACGGTGTCGAACTATGTCTCGACGGTGAACCTCACGAATGGCGACAGCGTGTACGCGCTGTCGGACGCGAGCAAGGACAAGGATACGGTCTACGAGATGTGGGTTCTGAACAATGGCAAGTGGGATATCGTTACGACCGTGAGTGAATCCGCTTCCGGATACTCCGTGGCGACGGAGGCCGCGGCGTCCGACCTGAAGCGCTTCCCGCGCACGAAGGCCGTCTGGGTGCAGCGTCAGAAGCCGCTGGACGAAAGCGGTGCCAACGTGCCGTTCTTCCTTATCGGCCAGTACGAGTACAAGGCCGTCGACATCGACGTCGCGGGCGGCTCGAAGGCCGAACCCGGCTACACGCTCATATCCGTGCCCAGCTACAAGGACTTCGGTATCAACGAACTGGACTGGTCTGGATATTCAGCGGACGGCACGGACTTCATCAACGTCGTGAATGGTTCTCGGACGGTCCTGCTGAAGTGGTCGGCTGATCAGAAAGCTTGGTGCACGGAGGTGGTCAAATACCGCAGTGGGCGTCCAGCTGGCGTGAAGCTCGAACCTTACACCACGCCGCTCAAGGCCGGTACGGGTTTCTGGTTCTGCCGTCATAGCGGGGCATTCACGATCATGTGGACGCCTTCCGAAGAGGTGAAGTAAGTGGGCAGGTCGTCACCGAAAGAGGAATGGGGTAACACGATGCATAAGGCAAAACACATCTTGCTTGGGATGGCGCTTGTCGTCTTCCTCTCTTGTGCACACGCGGAAGATTATCTGCTGTATTGGCAGGTTCTGGATACCGCAACCGTTGAGGGCGTTGCGATCAACGAGTACGTCTCGACATACGCGCAAACCTATAACAACTTTGACGAGGGAGGGCATTCGGGCAAGATCGCCGGCGCGCGCACGGTCTTCTTCGATGCGAACGGCAACGGGCCGTCGTTGATGAACATTTACCAGTACATCGAAGGTTCGTGGAGAGATACGGGGTTTACCGATACGTTCATCAACGACAAAGATACCCCGACGACAGTCGTTGGCACGGGCGGTGGCATGTACTCGCATTTCACCGCCTCTGACCCGAATGAGTTGTCGTTTGCCATTGAGTTGGGCAACTGGGAGAATGGCGAGTGGGTGGCGCTCGCGACTTCTGGCACGATGAGCTACAGCAGCATGACGGTGACCTCGCAGGACGGCATGCACATTCTGCAGATGGCAGACGACATCACCTTGGCTAACTTCCAGCCCTGGTCTCCGAATGCCTACAACGTGCCGGAGCCGTCCTCGGGGCTGCTCATGCTGATCGGCGCGTCGCTTCTCGCGCTGCGGCGGAGGCGCCGGTAAGTGCCGGGCACGCTCGCCATCACGCGGAAGGATTTCCTCCTCGCGGGTGGGCTGGGGCTGTTCGTATTCGGTCTGCTGGCGCTCTTCTCCTATCCCATTGCCGCACCGGCCGCGTGGCAGCCGCTTTCGGAGGCCACGGGGCTGTTGCCGCCCGACGATCCGATTCCCGGCCTTTGGCGGATGCTGGTGGGGTCTCTCGCGAAGTGCGTGGGGATGGGGGCGATCGACCGCACGCTCGTGTGGATGGGGCATTTCGCGATCGGCATCTGCACGATGTGCGCGTACCTCATCGTCGCGAACGTGATGCTGCCGCTTGAGCAGCTCGCGCAGCGGCGTCGGTTTGAATGGTCGCGCCATCTCCTCTACTGCGTCGGCGGGTTCGGCGCGCTGCTCTTTGCGTTCGCGGGGCCGGTCTGGCGGATGGGCCAGACGTTCCTGCCGTCCACGCTCTCGCTCGTTTTGACGATGCCGGCGCTTCTGTTTTTCGTGCTGTTCCTGCGCACGGGACGGGTCCTCCTCGTGGGCGTGAGCGTGGGCATCCTCGGCGTCCTCGCGGGCGAGACGTCCGCCGGCATCCTGCTCGGCGTGCTCGTGCTGGTGGCGACCTACTTCAGCTCCTTCATGGGCGTGGCCGCCGTGAAGGTCTCCATCGCGAACCTCGTGGTGCTGTTGGTCTCGATGTGGCGGCTCATCGGCGTGTTTCTCCTGGGCTACGTCCTCACGGTGACGGCCAACTGCGTCTGGTTCGTGAAGGCGGGCGGACTCGAGGCGCACGGCTGGGAAGTGGTGGACATGATCATCCGCGTGTTCCACCTCAACAGCATCCAGGTCACCTCGGCCGCGACGCCCGTCGCGTGGTTCGCGGCGCTCTTCCTCGTGGGCGTGCCGTTCTTCCTCACCGTCTACCTCCTGCGCCGGGCGGCGGACGAGGACAAGTTCCTGCGCTACGGCGACGCGTTCATTATTCTCGGCTGCGGCCTGACCGCGTTCGTCCAGCTGTCGGGGTTCTCGTCGTTCTGGTTCTGGACCTGGCCGGCGGTGCGCCGCGCGATGAGCGACTACCTGCTCGGATTCTTCATGCTCATGGACGTGCTCACGGTGGTGTTCGCCCTCTGCGTGCTCTGCAGCGAGCTGTTCTTCCGCAACTACCGGCGCCTCGCGAGCCAGAAGTTCCCCGACGACACGGAGGAGGTCGCCGCCCAGCGGGCGCTCGCGTCCCTCACGGGCATGCGCCGTCTGTCGCGCCGTCTCTTCTGGGGGCTCCTCGCCGTCCTGCTCCTCTCCGTTGTGCCCGGTTTGCCCGTCTCCACCGAACGCGAGATGCTGGGCGTCATTGACGACTACCTCGAGCAGGTCGTGGACGAGGCGGGCGACGCGGAGGTGCTGTTCACGGACGGGCGGCTCGACCGCGGCGTGGAGTTGCGCGCGGCGGCGCGCGGGAAGAAGCTGGTCGCGCTGTCGTTCATGGAGGACAACTCGGTCTACCACCAGAAGTGCCGTCGGCGCGGCGGGAAGGACGCGGAGGACCGCGAGATGCTCGACTTCGGGTCGGCCGACCTCCTCCGCACGTGGGCGAACGCGAAGCAGGAGCGCCTCGCCACGATGGCCACGCAGATCGGCCTCGAACTCTGGAAGCGGCAGGGACGCACGATGCCGACCTGCGCGGGGCTCTTGGCGCGCACGGCGGGACTGGACGCGCAGGCCGTGTCCGACGGCCGCACGCGCGCGTGGGCGCTCGCGGAGCGGATCCTCGCGCTCCGGCAGGAGAATCCCAAGCTGAAGGGCAACGCAGACCGTCTGCTGGCGGACCTCTTCCTCTACGTCCAGTGGCGCGTGGCCTGGTTCTGCCACCGCCGGTCGGAGCAGGCGGACCATGCGAACGACCTGGACCTGGCCGAAAAGGAGGAGAAGTTCGGCACGGACCTCGACGAGGCGAATCCGGCGCTGAGCCGCATGCGGCAGAAGACGGGGAACCTCGCGGTCTGGGAGACGGGGCGTCTCATGCCGCGGGAGGGGCTGCGTCTCGGACTGGGGCGTCTGGACTTCGTGATGGCGCGCCACTACGCGCAGAAGGTGCTGCAGACGGATCCCGACTACACGCCGGCCAATTTCGCGATGGGCATGAGCTTCCTCAAGGAGGAGCAGTACAACAAGGCGGCGTCCTATCTGCGAAAGTGCGTGGAGAAGAAGCCGGACGACATCGCCGCCTGGAACAACCTCGCGGTGGTCTACCAGCGCCAGGGATCGCTGGACGAGGCGCTTGCGGCGGCCGAGCGCGCCCTCGAGGCGGCGAAGGCGCTGAAGACCCCCGAGGTCCGCGAGCGCGCCGTCAAGGACGTGAACCGCACGCGGCGCTTCATTCTGGACCTGCTGAAAAACAAGGGAAAGCGCTGAGTTCTCCTTTTGTCGTTCCTCGTGTGCGGGTGACGGATGGCGGATGTTGTGGTATAATACATCCCCAGTTGCGAAACGAGGACAGCAAAGAGACTGTGAAAATGAAGGTTGAAACCGCGATGTTCTGCGCGCTTTTCGCCGTGGCGGGCGTGGCGGAGACCGTGAAGGTGGTCGACTGCGCGCGCGACCCGGCGCTGGACGAGTGGGCTGCGTCCGACGCGAAGTTCGCGCGCGCGGTGATGGAGGACGTGTTCAAGGCGGCGGGGGTCGAGCCGGTGCGCGTGCCGTACCGGGCGGACGGCATGAGCGACTCGTCGAACGCGGTGGTCGTCTGCTCCGCGTTCCGAACCGAGCGCCTCCGGAAGGACTACGACTTCCCGCTGCAGCCGCTCGGGCGGATGCACTTCGCGCTCTACGCCACGCCGGCGCACGCGGCGAAGCTGATGTCCACCAAGATCACGGACTGGCCCCGGATGCGCGTGGGCTACGCGCCCGTCTCGCAGGGGCAGGGGCGGGACTGCGAGCGCTACTTCGAGCACGCCACGCTCAACCCCGAGTACGTGGTGTACGACACGAGCGCGGGCGCCGTGCAGGCCCTGCGCAGCGGCGCGGTCGACGTGCTCTTCCTCTACACGCCGATGGGCCGGCGTCCGGAGGGCCTCGTGGAGGTGGTGCCCATCGGCTCGCGCAACACGTACTTCGCCGTGCGGAAGGACCATCCCGAGCTGCTGAAGCGCCTCGCGGCCGCCTACCGCGAGTGCTACATCGACAACATCGACCGCTACGACCGCCTGCGCGCGGACCTGCTGGGCGTGGCCACGCCCTCCAACCGCGTGCGCGTGGCGGCGTACCGCCGGGGGCATCTCTTCGACGTCACGCCCGACGGCGAGCATTCGGGCGTGATCGAGGAATGGCTCAAGGCGCTCAGCGTGCACACGCACTGGACGCTCGACTACGTCTACGGTACCTACGACGAGAGTCTGAAGGACGTGTCGACCGGACGGCTCGACCTCGTGGGCGGCCTCGGCTTCTCGACGACGCGCCGCGACAAGTTCTTCTACCCCCACACGCCCATCGGGATGCTGCGCGTGTTCCTCTGGACGCGCCAGGACAACCGGTTCAAGGCGGGGGATCCCGCGACCTGGCGCGGCATGAAGGTGGGCGTGCTCGCCGGGGCCCTGAGCGCCGAGCGGATCAAGCGCCAGCTGGAGACGGACGAGCTCGGCATCGTCTGCCGCGAATACGCCACGGACGCCGACCTCATGCGGGCGTACTTCGCGGGGGAGGTGGACGCGTGCGTGGACATCGAGACGCCGGCGCTCGACAAGGAGCGCGCCCTCCACGTGTACGCCTCGCACCCGATGTACCTCTGCGCCTCGCCGAAGAAGCCCGCGCTCTTCAGCGACCTCGAGCGGGGGCTCGACGAGGTGTGCGACGACTTCCCGAAGTACATGAAGATGATCACCGAGCGCCACTACGGCGTGCGCAGCGAGATGTCCATGCTCACGCTGCAGGAGGCGAACTGGCTGCGCGAGCGCATGAAAGACCCGCGCCCCGTGATGATCGACTTCTCGCCGTGGCCGGTGGCGCTCAAGAACGAGAAGGGGCAGCTCACGCACTTCGCGAAGGTGTTCCTCGAGGAGCTGGGGAAGAAGACCGGGCTCAAGTTCGACACGCACCCGCAGACGGGCGTGCAGACGGCCGAGGCCAAGTTCCTGCGCGGCGACACGGATTTCTGGATTCCGTACCCCGAGTCGATGGACCTGTCGTCCGCCGGCGCCGTCTCGGTGTTCTCCGTGCCCGTGCCGGAGAACTACGCGGGGATGATCGGCGCGCACGGCCGCAACGAGGAGTTCGAGATGTGGGCGAGCCACACCGTGCCGGACGAGCTCGTGTCCATCCTGCGGAAGGCCGTGGCGAACATCGAGCCGCTCCGGATGCAGGAGATGTTCATGGCGGCGTTCGCCGAGCGCACGGTGGTCCACCGCGTGTTCGGCCTCACGCGCGAGGAGATGACCCGGCTGATCACCGTCGCCGTGATCGCCGTCCTGTCCCTCGTGGCGCTCTACGGCGCGGTGATGATGGTGCTCCTGAAGCGGCAGGCGCGCCGCGCGAACGAGGCCGCCGCCGCCGCCGAGAGCCACGCGCAGTCGAAGACGCGCTTCCTCGCGATGATGTCGCACGAGCTGCGCACGCCGCTCAACGCGGTCATCGGCTTCGCGGAATTCCTCTCGCGCGAGGACCTCGACGAGGCGAAGCGCAAGGAGTACACCGAGGGGATCCTGCTGAGCGCGACCGCGCTCCTCGAGCTCATCAACGACATCCTCGACCTCTCGAAGCTCGAGGCGGGGGCGATGAACATGCGCTCGGGTGCGTGCGACATGAACCAGCTCCTCCGGGAGTTGCCGGCGATCTTCGGCTACCGCGTGCGCCGCCACGGCGTGAAGCTCGTGATCGAGACGACCGGCGACACGCCGATTCCGGCGGTGGAGCTGTCCCAGCAGGGGATGCGCCAGATCCTCATCAACCTCGTGGGCAACGCCGCGAAATTCACCGACCAGGGGGAGATCGCCGTGAAGGTGACGTGGACGAACGCCACCCACACGCTCGGCCTGGACGTGACGGACACCGGCTGCGGCATCTCCGAGGAGAAGATGTCGAAGCTCTTCGACCCCTTCGTGCAGGACATCGCCAGCCGCATGCGCCGGAGCGGCGGCGAGATCAAGGGCACGGGCCTCGGCCTGCCGATCGTCAAGCGCATGGCCGAGAACGCGCACGGGACGATCAAGGCCACGAGCACGCTCGGCAAGGGCACGACGTTCCACATCGAGATCGCCGACCTTTCCGTGATCGACCACATGTCGATCGCGGCGCGTTCCGCCGAGGAGACGATCCGCGCCGTGATGCCGGAGCGCGTGCTCGTGGTCGACGACATGACGATGAACCGCAAGATCCTCGGCATTCACCTCACCAACCTCAAGGTCAAGGATATCCGCTACGCGGAGAATGGCGAGGAGGCGCTCGCCGTGATGAAGGAGTGGGTGCCGGATCTCGTCCTTTCCGACATGTGGATGCCGAAGATGGACGGCACGCAGCTCGCTGAGGCCATGCGCAGGGACCGGCGGCTCGCCGAGATCCCCATTGTGGCCGTAACGGCCGACGTGGACGTGGGCTCCACCTACGACATGAGCCTCTTCGCGAAGGTCATCGCGAAACCCGTCACCTCCGACAAGCTGCGCGCGCTCTTCGGGGACATCGCGGACATCTGAGGCGTTTCACGTACAGGACGGTTCGGCATGATCGAGAAGTTCGGAGATTGCGCGGTGGAGCGGGAACTCGGCGCGGGCAACACGGGGACGGTCTACCTCGTGCGCTCCCCGGGCGGCGAACCGTACGCGCTCAAGGTGCTGAACCCGGAGATCGCGCGGCAGCACCCGGAATTCAAGCATCGCTTCACGCGCGAGGCCGAGTTCGCGATGACGCTTCACCACCGGAACCTGATTCCCGTCCATGACGCGGGCGAGGATCCCGAACGCGGGTTCTGCTACATCCTCATGGACTACCTGCCCGGCGGCAGCGTGAAGGAGCGCGTGCGCGCGCAGGGAAGGTTTCCCGTCGACAAGGCCGTCTCCATCGCGATCAGCGTGGCGGGCGCGCTGGAGGTGGCGCATTACCACGGAGTCGTCCACCGCGACATCAAGTCCGAGAACATCCTCTTCGACGGAAATGGTACGCCCAAGCTCGCCGACCTCGGCGTGGCGCGTTTCAAGGACGACGAGCATCCAGGGACGATGCGGGGGGCGATCCTCGGCACGCCGGCCTACATGGCGCCGGAGCAGATGCTGGATGCGCACTGCATCGACGCGCGCGCGGACATCTACTCGCTGGGCGTGGTGCTGTACGAGATGCTGGCGGGCACGTGCCCCTACGAGAAACTCTCGACGATGGAGGTGCTGGCGCGCGCGATCCGGGGCGATCCGCTGCCCGACGTGCGTACGGCGTGTCCGGATGTTCCGGCGGCGGTCGCGTACGTGCTCTCGCGCATGGTCGCGCAGAAGCCGGAGGACCGTCCCGCGACGGTGCGCGAAGTGGCCGACCTGCTCGCGCGGGCGGTGTCCGGCACGTTGCAGATCCCCGAGGCGAAACCCTCCGATGCGGCCGAGCCGCCGCCGGACCCATTCTGGCGGAAGCCGCTGTTCGCTGTGGCGATTGCCGCCGTGGCAGTGGCGGTGGCCGCCCTCGCTTTCGCCTATTGCGTCTGGTGCCGTTCGCGGGGCATGTGAAAGAGGAAGGAAGATCAGGATGGACGAAGCAGTAAGTGGCGCGTTCAGTGGCGAGAAGGATGTCTTGGCTCCGGGCGAGGAGTTCAACGGATATGTCGTGGAGCGGAAGCTCGGCGCGGGCGGTCTGGGGACCGTGTGGCTGGCGCGCCACCACATGCTCGACACGCTCTTCGCCGTCAAGGTGCTGGATCCCGATGTGGCGGAGGAACAGCCGGATTACGTGAAGAGGTTCGTGCGCGAGGCCAAGTTGGCCACGAAGATCCGCCATCCAAATCTCGTGGCGGTGCACGACGCGGGATATGACGCCGCAAAGGGCGTCTACTTCCTCGTGATGGACTACGTGAAGGGCGACACCCTGCGCGACGTCATCGCGTTCGGCGGCGCGCAGCCGGAGAAGGAGGCCGTGCGGATCATCCTCCAGGTGGCCGACGTGCTGGCGGCGGCCCAGTGCTTCGGCATGGTCCACCGCGATCTCAAGCCCGAGAACATCATGCTGACGAAGGAGGGCGTCGTCAAGCTGCTCGATCTCGGCGTGGCGAAGGTTTCCGGCGGTCTCGACTCCCTCAAGACGCAGACGAACGCCGTGTTCGGCACGCCGGCCTACATCTCGCCCGAGCAGGCAATCGATTCCAGCACCGTCGACGCCCGCGCGGACGTCTACAGCCTCGGCGTGATCCTCTTCGAGTTGCTGACCGGGCGGCGTCCGTACACGGGAGACGATCCGATGGAGACATTGAAGCAGCTGCTCGATTCGTCTCCGCTTCCGGACGTCCGGACCGTCAACGGCAAAGTCTCGCAGAAGGTTGCGGAGACGGTGGCGCGCATGTGCGCCAAGCGTCTGGAGGACCGGATCGCTTCGCCCAAGGACCTGTTGGAGACGTTTGCGCGCATCGGCTATGCGCTTCCTGCCGCATCCGGTTCCGAAATCGCCGCAGAGGCGGCGCCGGAAGGGGAGGATGGGCCTTCGGTGGTGGATCTCGTTGCCGGGTTGTCGACGAAACCGGCCGACAAGTCTCTGGAGCTGGAGACCCAGGACGTCGAAATCCAGGAATTCATCTCGCGTCTCAAACGAAGGAAACGCCGCCGCTGGCTGCTGGTCGGAATCTGCGTCTTGGCGCTGTTGGCCGCAAGTCTCCTCTTGATTCTTCTCCGATGAACCCGCACGAGGAATTCGGCAACAGGTCCCGAGACGAAGAGACCGTTCCTCCGGTTCTTGCAAATGCAGGGGAAGAGTGGTAGAATAAGGCTGTTGTTTTCTCTCTTGGAAGCGAAGGGGCGAACGAAAATTGGCTGAAAGGTACACAGACTCGCCGGAGTTCTGGGCCGGGCTGCGCGATAAGCCCGTCATCCTGGTGGTGGACGACGCGGCGCGGGAGATGGGGGATTGGTGCCGGGCGCAGGGCTGGAGCGAGGGGGATATCGGCCGCGTGCAGCTTGTGCTTGAAGAGAAGCTGATGAACGTGTACGACCACGGTTTCGACGACATCGGCCGTCTGCACGAGGTGGCCTGCGTGCGGCTGCTCAAGCGTCGGCAAGACTACGCGGAGCTGACGGTATGGGACTGCGGCACGCCCGAGCCGAGCATTGCGGTCGCGGCCGGCAACGCCTCGACGGCTTTCGAGCTGGTCAACCAGGAAATGAGCGACCACGGCCGGGGGCGGCTGATGGTACGCGAGCTCTGCGGCGGCGTCGAGCGCAAGCGGTTTGGATCTCTTAACGAGACGGTTTATCACGTCCGCCTTGGACAAGACGAGAAAGGAAGTGCATAAAATGAAGGAATGCTGCAAAACGTATCTCGACGAGCAGTTCGCGGGCGACGCGGAGGTCGTCAACGAGATTTACAACGAATACGTCGCGTCCGCCAAGATCAAGTTGGGCGAGGCGCAGACAGCACTTGCCGGAAAGGACTGGAAGTCGTTGGACAAGATCGCGCACACCATCAAGGGCAACGCGCTGTCGGCCGGCGACGAAGAGATGGCCCAGACCGCCATCGCGCTGAGAAGCGCAACGAGTCTTCAAGATGAGGGGACGGCGACGGGACTCGTCGCACGGCTGGGGGAGCTGTCTACGCTTCTCTAATCCCCGCTCGAGGATCGTAAGCGTCTGGACGCTTGATTCCGTGCCGTTTTTTTGAGATAATACTCTCGCCTGTTTGGCGAATCAGAGATGAAGACCGAAAAGACAATCACGGGAGACGTGGATCCCGACGTGCTCGACTACACGGTCGGGGATGACCCGGTGTTGGACATGGACCTGGTGAAGTGGGACTGCCTCGGCACGGCGGCGCACGTGACGATGCTCTCGGAGATGCCCATCACGCCGCCCGTCGTCACGAAGGAAGAGGCGGCCCGCGTGCGCGCCGCGCTCGCGCAGGTCGTCGCATCCGCGCAGGCGGGGGGCTTCACGATCGAGGAGTCCGACCAGGACGTGCACATGGCCGTGGAGCGCCGTCTCACGGAGACGCTGGGCGACCTCGGCAAGAAGATCCACACGGGCCGGAGCCGCAACGACCAGGTGGCGGTGGACGTGCGCCTGCACATCAAGGACCAGCTGCACGGCCTCGAAGGCGAGGTCGCCGCGCTTGCGCGGGCGCTCGTGGCCTTCGGCCGCGCGCACGACCGCGTGCCGATGGTCGGGCGCACGCACCTCCAGCCCGCGATGCCGAGTTCGGTGGGCAGCTGGGCGACGGGTCACGCGGAGATGATCCTCGACCAGACGGCGAACCTCGAGGCGGCCTATCAGCTCAACGATCTCTGTCCGCTCGGCTCCGCCGCCGGCTACGGCGTGCCGCTGCCGCTCGACCGGAAGCGCACGAGCGACCTGCTCGGCTTCGCGCGCCCACTCCACAACGTGTTCGGTGCGTCGATGGCGCGCGGAGAGGATGAGGCCGCGCTTCTCTCGGCGCTCGCGCAGCTCATGGCGGCGCTCTCGCGTCTCGCCGAGGACATGATCCTCTTCTCCATGCCGGAGTTCGGCTACTTCACGCTGCCGCGCGCGTACTGCACGGGCTCGTCGATCATGCCGCAGAAGTACAATCCCGACGTGCTCGAGCTCGTGCGCTCGAAGACGGCGCAGGTGCTGGGGCTCGCCACGGCGGCGCTCTCGCTCCTCCACGCGATGCCGGGCGGCTACAACCGCGACCTGCAGGACTGCAAGGGCCTCTACATGAAGGGGCTTTCCATCACGCGCACCACGTTGCGGATCCTCGCGAAGTTCGTGGCGGGGATGGGCGTGGACGAGGCGCGTCTGCGCGCCGGGTTCATCCCGGGTGTGTTCGCGACGGACGTGGCGCTCCGGAAGGTGGCGGCCGGCACGCCGTGGCGCGAGGCCTACCATCAGGTGCGCGACAACCTCGAGGCGCTGTCCGCGGAGGACCCCGACGCGGCGGTGGCGGCGAAGACGCACGCGGGCGCCGCGGCGGGCCTCGACTGGGATCTTTACGAGACGCGCATTTCCGAACTTGAACGGCTGGTTGCCCGTCGCAGCCAGGATTTTGAATCGAAAAGAAAGGAACTCCTGCAGTCATGAACATTACGGGAATCACTTTGGCAGAGATGTGGCGCAACGGCGGCCCTCTCATGTGGGTGCTCGCGGGCCTTTCCGTGATCGCGCTCGCGATCATCCTCTACCTGCTGCTCGCGCAGCGCCGCGGGGCCCTCACGCCGCGCGCGCTCATCAGCGACGTGTTCAGCCGTCTCCAGACGGGCGACCTCGCCGAGGCGCGCCGGCTCTGCCAGCGCCGTCCCTGCGCGTTTGGCGCGCTGGCGCTGTCGGCGCTGGACGCCGTGCAGGGCGCGCCCGAGGGCACGCGTCCGCCCGTGGCGGCGGCGGTCGAGACGACCGGCGCGCACCTCGCGGAGCGGATCCAGGCGTCCGTGGACTGGCTGGCGGACATCGCGGCGATCGCGCCGCTCGTCGGCCTCCTCGGCACGGTGCTCGGCATGTACCAGGCCTTTGGCGGCATCGCCAACGACCTGGCGGCGAACGCGCGTCCCGTGGTGCTCGCGCAGGGCGTGTCGCAGGCCATCGTCACGACGATGTTCGGCCTCGTCGTGTCGATCCCCTGCCTCGTGTTCCACGCCATGCTGCGCCGGCGCGCGGCGAAGCGCATTTCGGGGCTTGAGACGCTGGGCGTCGCACTGGAGAAGGCGTTCGCATGAACTTCCGTCAACACAAGCGGAGCAGCGCGCCCACCGTGCAGATGGCGTCCTTGATGGACGTCGTCTTCCTGCTCCTCTGCTTCTTCATCACCTCGAGCGTCTTCTCGCAGTGGGAGACGGAGGTGGCGATCACGCTCCCGACCGCGAAGAGCGCCACGATCCCCGGCCGGATGCCGGGCGAGATCATCCTCAACCTCAACGCGCAGGGGGAGGTGTCGGTGAACGGGCAGGTCCTCACGCTCGAGGACGTCACGTCGCGCCTCACGCGCATCGCGGAGAACTTCCCCGGACAGCCGGTCGTGATCCGCGCGGACAAGACGGTCCCCTACGAGAAGCTCATGTCCCTGATCGACGCCTGCCGCTCGGCGAACGTGTGGAACTTCTCGTTGGCAACAGAAGACGAAGAAAAGGACAAGTGAGAGATGAGAACTGCGTCCGTGATTCTGCGCATGGGAGCCGCCGCGGCGCTGGCCGCGGCGCCGTTCGCCCTGTCGGCCGACCATTTCAACGGCGGGCGCACGGTGCCGGTCCACCGCATCGCCCCGCTGGACGCGGAGGGCGACAAGGTCTCCCCTACGGCGTCGCTGCCGGAGCCGGTTTCGCAGGAGAAGACGTGCGCGCAGTGCCATGACACACATTTGATGGCGGGCGGATCGCATTTCCGGACGGGCCTGGACACCAACGACGCGCCGGAGTCCGTAGTCGTCGAGCCGTGGTTCTGGGCGGACGAGCGGACGGGCACGGCCATCCCGCTCACGCTGCACGGGCAGGCGGGCGCGTTCCGTCCCTCCGAGCTGGGCCTTTCCTGCTGGCAGTGGACGAAGATGTTCGGCCGGTCGTTTCCCGGCGGCGGCGTGGGGAGCGACCCGCGCGCGGTAGGGGAGGTCGCCGGCCCGCGCCAGCGCTGGTTCGTGACGGGACCGCTCGGACGCAACTGCCTCGCCTGCCACCAGCAGAGCGGCTATGACTCGAGCGAGTGGGCGCGCCAGGTGCTGCGCGAGAACTTCGCGGGCGCCGCGACGGCTGCGAGCGGGCTCGGCGCCGTGGAGGGCATGAACGAGCGGCTGGACGACACGTGGGACCATCTCCGCGCCGAGAACCCCGACGACCATCTCTTCAAGGTGCCGGAGAAGACGGTGTACGACGCGCGCCAGTTCGACGCGAAGAACCGCTGCGTGTTCGACGTGGGGCGTCCGAAGAGCGCCAACTGCCTCGCCTGCCACGCCGTGAGCGAGGCCGGCGTGCCGTCCCACTCGATCGCGGGCGACGTGCATCTCCAGCGCGGACTCGCCTGCGTGGACTGCCACAAGAACGGCATGGACCACCGTCTGGCGACCACGAGCTGCCGCGACTGCCACGAGTCGCAGAAGGGCGCGGGGCCCAAGCCGACGCACGCGGGCATTCCGCTCGTCCATTTCGAGAAGCTCACCTGCACGGTGTGCCACAGCGGCGTGACGCGCGGCGGCGCGCGGGCGCAGGTGCGCACGGCGCGCGCGAACCGCATCGGCATCTACGGACGCGCGCAGTGGGCCACGGACGTGCCGAACGTGGTCGAGCCCGTGTTCGTGAAGGACGAGGAGGGCCGGATCGAGCCGCGCCGCATGGCCTGGCCGAGCTATTTCGCGGAACTGGGCACGAACGACGCCGTCACGCCGCTCCCGCCCGAGACGATCACGGACCTCGGCGTGCGCGGCACGAACGCGTTCACGAAGGCCGTCGTCGCCGAGGTGCTGAACGCGCTGAAGGCGAAGCGGCCCGA
>JAFRNO010000020.1 GCA_017430155.1 Kiritimatiellia bacterium
GATGTCATCTCGGGGTTGCCACGGGGGGCCGGACTTGCTAAAATAACGGCGTCAGCGAAAAAAGAGGAAGCGAAATATGAAGATTCTCATTGTCGGCAGCGGCGGGCGCGAACACGCGATTACCTGGCGCCTCGCCCAGGACGAAACGAAACACGAGCTCTACTGCGCGCCCGGCAACGCCGGCACCGCCGCGCTCGCCGTGAACCTCGCCATCGGCGCGGAGGACGTGGCGGCCGTCGCGGCGTGGGCGGAGGCGAACCGTCCCGACCTCGTGGTGGTGGGCCCGGAGGCGCCGCTCTGCAAGGGAATCGTCGACGCGCTCGAGAAGATCGGCGTGAAGGCGTTCGGCCCTGTCGCGGCCGGCGCGCGCATGGAGGGATCCAAGCGCTTCGCGAAGGAGGTGATGGACGCGGCGGGCGTGCCGACCGGGCGTGCGCGCACGTTCACGGACGCGGCGGCGGCGAAGGCCGCGCTCGCGGAGTACGGTCTCCCCGTCGTGATCAAGGCGGACGGCCTCGCCGCCGGGAAGGGCGGGGTTGTGGCCGAGACGACGGAACAGGCCGAGGCGGCGATCGACGACATGCTCGTGGGGAACAAGTTCGGCGCGGCCGGGGCCGAAGTGCTGGTGGAGGAGTTCCTCCACGGCGAGGAGTGCTCGATCCTCGCGCTCGTCGACGGCGAGCGCGCCGTGCTGTTGCCGAGCTCGCAGGACCACAAGCGCGTGTTCGACGGCGACAAGGGCCCGAACACGGGGGGCATGGGCGCCTACTCGCCCGCGCCCGTGGTGACGGACGCGATGCTGCCCGAGATCAAGGAGCGGATCATCCTCCCCGTCGTGCGCGAGCTCAAGAAGCGCGGCATCGTCTACAAGGGCGTGCTCTACGCGGGACTCATGGTCACGCCGCCCGGCGGCAAGACCGCGCTCAGCGGCAGCGCCGTGAACGTGGTGGAGTTCAACGCCCGCTTCGGCGACCCCGAGACGGAGGCTGTGCTGCCGCGCCTCGGCGGCGATTTCGCGACGGCGCTCCTGCACTGCGCGGACGGCTGCCTCTCCGACGCCGACGTGACGGTGAAGCCCGACGCGGCCGCGACGGTGATCATCGCCTCCGGCGGCTATCCGGGCTCCTACGAGAAGGCCAAGGAGATCACGGGGCTCGACGCGGCGGCGCAGGTGCCCGGCGCGACCGTGTTCCACTGCGGCACGAAGGCGGCGGACGGCAAGGTCCTCACGTCGGGCGGGCGCGTCCTCTCCGTGACGGGCATGGGTCCCACGTTGCGCGCGGCGGTCGACACCGCCTACGCGGCCGTGGACCGCATCTCCTTCGACAAGGCGTTCCACCGGGCGGACATCGCCCACCGCGCATTTGAGCGCGGGTGAAGACGGAGGAGGGTTGATCCATGTCGAAGAGCACCTGCATTCTCGTGATCATCATCTTGGTCCTTGTCATCCTGCTGATGGGCGGGGGAGGCCTCTGGTACTTCTTCTCCGACCGCGTCGGCAACAGCACCATCTACGAGGCCGTGCAGGGTCGGGGGCAGGAGATGCAGGAACGGCTAGACCAGCGCAGCGACGCGATCGAGGCGAAGCTCGACCGTCTCAATGCGAAGCTCGACGCCGTCCACGGCCTGTCTTCCCGCACCGACGCGCAGGCGGCGCGTATTGAGAACAAGCTCGACCGCCTCCTCAAGATTGTCGAGAAACAGCAGCCCGCCCAGATGGAACCCGCCCCGTAGGACGGGACGGCGAGAGGACTCTTCTGCGTCATGAAATTACGTGTTTTCGGAAGCGGTTCGCAGGGAAATGCGCTCGCCGTGCGGTCGGGCGAGACGCTGCTGTTCGTCGATTGTGGATTCTCCTGCCGCGAGCTGAACAGGCGCATGGCCGCCTGCGGCGTTGCGCCGGACGCGGCCGCTGGCCTCTTTTTCACGCACGACCATTCCGACCACTGCCAGGGCCTCGCCACGTTCCACAAGCGGTATCCCCAGGTGCCGCTCTACGCGAACGGCAACACGGCGGACGCGATTTCCGTCCTCACGGGCGTGGACGACGGCTGGCGCGTGTTCGAGACGGCCGAGACCTTCCCGGTCGGCAACATCGCCGTGACTTCGTTCTCGAGTCCCCATGACGCCGCCGACCCCGTGGGTTACCTGTTCGACGACGGGGAGAGCGCGCTGTTCGTGGGCACGGACATGGGCGCGCCCACGTTCGGCGTGCGGGACGCGCTCGCGCGCGCCACGTGCGCCATCCTGGAGGCGAACCACGATCCCGTGCTGCTGCAGACGTCCGACCGTCCCGTCTCGCTCAAGCAGCGCATCGCGGGGCGGTGCGGGCATCTCTCGAACGGCGACGCGGCCGACCTCGTGCGCGAAGTGAACCCGCCGCGCCTGAAGACGCTTCTCCTCGCCCACATCTCGCGTCATTGCAACGCGCCCTACCTCGCGTTGGAGGCGATGCGCGCCGTCGTGGCCGAACTCGGCCGACCGATCACCCTTGACGTGCTTGACCAAGACACCCCCAGCCCGCTTTACGAGTTCTAGTCAGGAGGAACGCATGAAGACCGCAATCTACAAGTTGGCGATGGCGGCCGCGCTCGGTGCGGCGCTGTCGGCACGCGGCGCGAATGACGATGGCGATGCCGCCGTCGACCTCGCGCGCCGTACGCTCGCCTACGTGGGGAAGTCCGTGCCTGCAGACAAGCTGAAGCCCTACGCGGACGAGCTGGAACTCGACGCGAAGTGGCTCGCGGGCGAGAAACTGCCCGGCTACCGCGCCGGCATCATCCGCGAAATCCGCAAGCTCCGCCGCCGCATCCTCTTCCTCCACCCCGACCTCCAGTTCGAAAAGCTGCTCGCGGTGCAGCGCGGCATCCCCTACACGTGGGACCTCCACATGGTGGACCAGTACCTCGGACGCTTCTCGCGTCCCGGCCCCGGCCTCGTCGTGCTCGAGAACTGGAAGGGCGTGCCGCGCAAGACCGCGCTCCTGAAGGGCAAGCTGCCCACCGGCACGGTGCTCAACCCCGACCTCCACTGGGACGCGGACCGCATCATCTTCGCGTTCTGCGACCACACGGCGAAGCCGCCGGCGGACGCGAAGGCGCTGAAGGTCCACCCCGACGGGCGCTTCACGCCGTGGATGGCCCAGGCCGACCCCACGAACCCCTGCCTGCCGCAGAAC
>JAFRNO010000021.1 GCA_017430155.1 Kiritimatiellia bacterium
CGTGCGAGACCTCTTGACGGACTTCGCGGGGCGGCTCAACTTCTCCTGCTACCGGCAGGACTTCAACTTCGACCCCGGTCTGGTCATGAAGGACCACGACGCCAAAGACCGCGAGGGCATCACGCAGATCCGCCACGTCACGGGACTCTACCAGATGTGGGACGAGCTGCTCGCGCGCTGTCCGAACCTCCTCATCGACAACTGCGCGAGCGGCGGGCGGCGCATCGACATCGAGACGCTACGCCGCGCGGTGGCATTCTTCCGCAGCGACTACCAGTGCGGCTTCAACGCGAACGCCGACGTGCTCCAGGCCCACAACGCCGGCATCTCGCGCCTCATCCCCTACAACGGCTGCACCGTGAAGCTGAGCGACGCGTACTCCCTGCGCAGCGCCTACTCGGCCAGCCACGGCGTCGCGTACTGGAACGCGATCTTCCAGAAGGAGGAGAAGGTGGACTGGGCGGCGGCGAAGAAGTGCTGCGACGAGTACCGCCGCATCCGCGAGTACTTCCCCTGCGACTTCTACAACCACGGCAGCGCGGGCCTCGACCCGACGGCCTGGGCGATCTGGCAGTACAACGACCCCGAGAAGAAAGAGGGCGTGGTCCTCGCGTTCCGTCGCGCGCAATCGCCGTCCAGCCGCGCGACCATCTCGCTTAAGGGACTGCCGAAGGACGCGACCGTGGAGGTGGAGAACCTGGACACGGGCGCGAAGTCAACCATGAAGGGCGAGCTGGAAATCGTCCTCCCCGACCGCCGTTCCTCAACCGTCATTCTCTATCGTATCAAGTGATTTTTGCGATTTTGGCGTGAAAGTGATTTTGCGCTTGCTTTTCGCCGCGAAAAAGGGCATAATATGCACTCAATTTTCGCTTCAAGAAAGATGAGGTCAAAAAATGGGTACAGGTCGTACACTCCGTAAAGAATCGCATGTCCGTCCGTGCAAGACGCCGGCCGGCAAGGCTCGCCGTGCGAACGCGCAGCGTCGTCGTCTGGTCAAGTTCGGCCTTGGCGAAGAGGAAGTCAAGCTGATGGGCGACGAGGCCGTGCGCGTGCTCGTGCAGCGTCCGACGGTCGTGAAGAAGATGATCGCCAAGAAGGCCGCGGCCAAGTAAGCGGCGTCCCATGACGGTCGTATCCTGTTCGATCGACGAACGGTACGTGAATCCCCTCTTCGAGGTTTTCGACGGAGGGGATTTCATTTTGACTTCGTACCGTGACGTGGAGGAAACCTCCGCGACGATGCAGATTTTCCTGCCGGACCCGTCTGACGCGCCGCGCGCGGCCGAGGCGCTGGTGGCGGCGGGACGCATCGTGGGGCTCGACCTCGCGCCCGTGACGGGGACGATTCCCGACGAGGACTGGAAGCTTTCCTACCGCAAGCACTTCAAGACCGAGGAGATCTCCCCGCGTCTCGTGGTGCGCCCGCCGTGGGAGGCGGTCTCGCCGGCGCCGGGCCAGAAGGTGCTCACGCTCGACCCCGGCATCGCGTTCGGCACGGGCCAGCACCCGACCACGCGCGCGTGCCTCGACGCGATCGACGCCCTCGCGGCGGAGAACGCCGACCGCACGTTCCTCGACGTGGGCTGCGGCTCGGGCATCCTCTCCATCGCGGCGGCGCTCGAGGGGTTCCGCGACGTGCGCGGGTTCGACAACGACCCGGACGCCGTCCGCAACGCGAACGAGAACGCGGAGGCGAACGGCCTCGGCGCGCTCTTCTCGGACGGCGACCTCTCCGTGCCCGGCACGGCCGCGCCGGCGGACGTGGTGGCGGCCAACGTGCTCGCGCCGGTGCTCGTGCGCTTCGCGCGCGAAGTCGGCGCGCTCGTGAACCCGGGCGGACGCCTCATCCTAAGTGGCATCCTCGACGAGCAGTATGAAGAGGTACGTGCGAGCTATGCGGCGCAGGGGTTCACGGAGGTGTCCAACCGCCTCATCGGCGAATGGCGCACCGGCCTTTTCGCCCGGCCGCGCTGACTACTTGCACGTGCTTTTTGCTCTTTCAGCGCCGCCTGTCTGTGGTATACTATGCCGCGTGAAAAAAGACGATAAACTGAAACTGTTCCTCGCGAGCGGGTTTTTCCTCGGGCTTGCGCCCGTGGTGCCGGGCTCGTTTGGCGCGTTGTCCGGACTCGCGTGGCACCTGGCGGCGGTGTGGGCCGGATGGAGCGACACGGCCGTGCGCGTGTGGTGTTTCTGGGGCGTGGTGTTCTTCTCCGCGCTCCACTACTGGCTCACGCCATGGGCGCAGAAGCGGTGGAACGATTCCGATCCGCGGCACTTCGTGCTGGACGAGGTCGTGGGCTATCTCTGCGTGCCGCTGTTCTGGATTCTGCCCGATCGTCCGGCATTTTCCGTCTGGCAGCTCGCGTTGGCGGGGTTCTGCGTGTTCCGCATCTTCGACGCGATCAAGTTGCCGATCGCCCGCTACATCGACCGCAACGTCCATACGGCGTCTGGCGTGCTGTTTGACGACGTGGTCTCCGCCGCCTACACGGCCGCGCTGATGACAGGGGTGGCGTGGTGCTGCTGAACTGCGTGCTGGCCGCGTCGCTTGTCGCGGTGTTCGACGACGCGGTGCCCGGACAGGACCGCGAGGCGAACCGCGAAGTCGCTGCCGCGCTGGAGGCGCGCGGGTTCCAGGTGGAGAGGCTCGACGTCGCGGGCATGGCGAACCTCTCCACCAACCGTTACGCCGCGCTCGTCATGCCGTCCTGCGAGGCCGTTCCGCGTTCCGTCGCGGCGTCGGCGCTTGCGTTCGTCCAGGCCGGCGGTCCTGCGGTGTTCACGGGTGGGCCGATGCTCGACAGGGAAGTGTTCCGCTGCGACGGACGCTGGTACACGCGTGCGATGGTCGAGGCTGAACTCGCCCGTGCGCCGGTCGGGTTCCGTCCGCCGTGCCTTTCGGACGGCTTCGACGAACGCGCTTGGCATCGGGTGCACAACGGGCGCGCGCCCGAAGGCAGCTTCTTCCGGCGCGAAGGCGACTGCCTCCATCTCTCGACCATCCCGCTCATGGGCTGGGACGTGTTCCACTCCCCGCGCGGCATGCGCTTCTTCGGCGACGGCGAGACGATGTTCGCGTTCACCGCGAAGGCGGACGAGACGAACACCCTGCTGTCGGTGGAGTTCGTGGAGTCGGACGGCAGCCGCTGGATCGCGACGGCGCCGATCGGCGTGGACTGGACGCGCGTGACGCTGTCGCGCGACGATTTCCGCCACTGGCGCGATTCGAGCGCGAAGGGTCGCGGCGGCCCCGGCGACCATTTCAATCCCGCCCGCGCGGTCGACATCGGACCGGGCTTCTCCCAGTCGCACACGCCCGTGATGACCGGACGCGCCGGCTCCGTTTACTTCCGCGATTTCGGCTCCTGCCGCGATCCCTTCGCGGGTGCGGGCGCTGAGCCGGCGGTGATCGTGCCCGAACAGGACGGCGTGTATCCGCGCTACAAGACGATGCGCGTGGCCGGCGAGCTGTGCGCGGTGCCGCGTCCGCTCGGTGAGGGTTTCGGGCAGGGCATCTGCTGGCGCTTCATTCCGCTGCGGACCGTGCGCGACACGGTGGGCGGCGAGGGTGCCGCCGAGTGGATGCTACTCGAACGGCGGCCGGGGAAGCCCGCGCGCAGGTTGGCGGGAATGGCTGTCGGCGAGAGAGGCGCCGGCGTGGCCGAGATGGTTGCGCGGCTGGTGGGCGGCTCGTATCTGTACTGCGCGGGCACGGACAAGTTCGCGTATTTCCCCGGTGAACCGATACGGGTGGGTGCGGACTGGTACGGTCCCGCGACCTCCGCCGAGGCGGAGGTGCGCGATGCGGAAGGACGCGTCGTCTGGCGTGGCACGCTGACGAACGGTGTGGCGGCGGCGTGCCCGGCGGCGTTGCGTCCCGGCTACGCGTCGTGTCGCGTGTCCGTGCGCCTGGGCGACGACGTGGTTACGCACGAGTTCGCCGTGCTGCCGGAAGGACCCGACGCGCCGGGCGATTTCATCACGGTGAAGGACGCCAACTTCATGCTGCACGGAAAGCCGTGGTATCCGGTGGGCGTCAACTTCTGGCCGGGCTACATCGCGGGCATGGAGCATGCGGACTTCTGGGGCGGCTGGATGTGCGGGGAAGGGTACGCGCCCGCGCTCGTCGAACGCGACCTCGCCCACTTCGCCGCGATGGGCGGCACGATGATCAGCATCCAAGCGCCGGCGGTCAAGCACGTCCGCAATCTCCTCGACGTGCTGCGCCGCTGCCGCGCGCACGGCATCTATGTGAACCTCTACGTGGGGTGGGCGTCGCCGCTCGCCTTCCGCGAGAAGGACGGCGCGGAGTTTCTCTCGGCGGGACGTCTCGCGGGCAACGCGACGATCGTCGCCTATGACACGATTTGGGAGCCGGGAAACCACCTCTTCAAGAATGACGCGGCGCGTGCGCGCTGGGACGCCGCGTGGCGGCAGTGGATCCAGGACCAGTACGGGAGCGTGGCGCGCGCGGAGAAGGACTGGGGCGTGCCCGCGCGCCGCAACGCGAAGGGCGAGGTGATCGGTCCGGCGGACAAGTGGTTCGTGGAGGACGGCCCGTGGCGCGTGCAGATGGCCGCGTACCGGCGGTTCATGGACAACGCGACGAGCCGCGCGTGGAACGACGCCACGCGGCGCCTGCGCGCGCTCGACCCGAACCACCTCGTGAGCTTCCGTCAGGGCAACACGCTGCCGTACGACTTCGCGCTGTCGGGTCCCGTGCGCCACATCGACTTCATCTGTCCCGAGGGCTATGCTGTGCCGGACACGGACGCGGGCGAGGCCGCCATCGGCTGGATCACGCGGTACGTGGACGCCACGACGGGCGGCAAGCCGATCGTGTGGTCCGAGTTCGGCCGCAACGCGTGGGACGCGCGGACGATGGAGGCGTCGCCGGCCGGCATCGAGAATCAGGGAACCTACTCCGCGCGCTTCTACCGCGCTGCGCTGCGCGCGGGCGCGAACGGCACGGCGCCGTGGTGGTGGCCGGGCGGTTACCGCGTGGGCGAGAAGAGCGACTACGGCATCATCGCGCCGTCGGGCGAGGAGCGTCCGGCCGCCCGCCTCATCCGCGACTACGCACCCGCGTTCCGTGCGGCGCGTTCTCGCGCCGAACCGGACGCATGGATGACTTTTGACCGCGACGCGCACGCGGGCGGCTACTGTCGCGCGGCGTTCGCCGAAGGCGCGGAGGCGTATGCCGCCGCGCGGAAGGCGGGGAAACTGCTGGGGGTGCGTCTGGACGGAGCGGCGTACGATTCGGGGGATTGTCCGCTCGTGGCGGTCGGTGGCGTGCCGTACGACGGTACGAATCCGCCGAAGCATCTCGACGCCGAGTTCGACCAGTTTGCGGTTGCGCGCGAAGGCGATGCGATCGTTGTGCGCGCGCGATTGGGGAACGTGGGCGCGGCGGCGTGGGTGGCGGCGGACGCGCAGGAGCGCGTCCCTCCCGGTGGGGTGGAACTGGTGGCGCGAGATGCGGATGGGAAGGAACTGGCGAGTGCGCCGGTGGCGGCGCGGGTGGAGCGTCTGGGGACGACCGGCGAGCTGACGTTGCGCGTGCCGGCGCGCGGACGCGTGACCGTACGGCTGGAGGCGTGCGGGCGATGTGCGTTTGGCGAAGTGAAGTCTGTTGATGCGGAGAAGGTGAAATGAAACGGATCGGAATTGCGCTGTTGCTTTTTGGAACGGCCTGCGCGGCTGCCACCTATCGGCGTCCGCTCGAGCGCGTGGCGTCGATGGACCCCATCCACGCATCCGCCGTGTACGACTCGCGCGCGGTGTCCCTCGTGTACGAGCCGCTGCTTGAAGTCGACTACGAGGCGCGTCCCTACCGTCTCAAGTCGGGCGCGTGCGATCTGCCGGAGGTGAGTACGAACCGCCTCGTGTACACGTTCCGTCTGCGCGACGGCGTGCGCTTTCAGGACGACCCCTGTTTCCCCGACGGCAGAGGCCGGGAGGCGACGGCGGAGGACGTGGTGTTCTCGCTCACGCGTCTGCGTGATCCGGCGAATGCGTCGAGCGGCATGTGGACGATGGACTACGTCGACAAAGTGGAGGCTGTTGACGCGCGGACGGTGACGATCACGCTGAAGAAGCCGTTCCACGTGTTCCCCTGGCTTACAGCGCTGTCATACTCTGCGGTGGTGCCGCACGAGGCGGTGGAGAAGTACGGCACGTCGTTCGGGCAGCACGCGGTGGGGACGGGTCCGTACCGTCTGACGGAATGGTGGCGCAACTACCGCATGGTCTTCGCGCGCGACGCCGCGTGGCGCGGGTGGGCGGCCCTCCGGAATCCGGCGCCGTACGACAAGATCGAGTACGTGGTCGTGACCGATCCCTCCACCCAGTGGCTCATGTTCCTCGGCAAGGAGGTGGACGGCCTCGGCGGCATAGACCGCAACAACTGGGACGCCGTGGTGGGCAAGGACGGGAAGCTCGTGCCGTCGCTCGCCGCACAGGGCGTGCGCCTCTTCTCCGCGCCGACGCTGCAGGTGATGTACGTGGGCTTCAACATGGACGACCCCCTGCTCGGGAAGAACAAGAAACTGCGCCAGGCGCTCAACTGCGCGTTCGACGCGCCCGCCTGGAAGCGTTTCCTCAACGACCGCGTGGAGCCGTCGGACGGTCCGCTGCCGCCGGGCGTGGACGGGCGCCTTGAGACGCCGTTCGCGTACGCGTTCAACGTGGAGAAGGCGAAGAAGCTCCTCGCGGAGGCCGGATTCCCGGAGGGCGTCGACCCGAAGACCGGCAAGCGGCTCGTCATCCCGATCGCCCTCGGACGGGCGGACCAGGGCGCGCGCGAGGAGGTGGAGCTGCTGCAGGGCTTCTACGACCGCGTGGGCATCAAGCTCGAACCGCAGTTCATGACGTGGGCGGCGTACCTCAAGGCCGTCTCGGACGGTCACACGACCCTCTTTATGCTCGGCTGGGTGGGCGACTATCCGGACGCGGAGAACTTCCTGCAGCTCTTCCACTCGAAGAACTGCTCGCCGGGCGCGAACCACGGCAACTACCGCAACCCGGAGTTCGACAAGTGCTACGACGAGGCGATGGCCGCCACCACGCCCGAGGCGCGGCAGGCGGCGTGGACGCGCGCGCAGGAGATCGTGCGCGAGGACTGTCCGTGGATTTTCCTCTACTTCCCGAAAGCCTACTCGATTCTCTGGAACCACGTGGGCAACTACCACCTCACGGACTTCCCGTACGGCACGGAGAAGTATCTCCGTGCCGGGAAATGAGCATCGAGTCGTTTGCCGCAGTGAGGGTTTGAATCCGGGATCGACCAAGATTTCTTTGTCGCCAAACCGTTCGGCCTTGAGCAATTCGGCCGTTTCGACGAGGCGGATGAATTCGGCGCGCCAGCCGTTGTCATCGGCACCTTTCGCGGCGCGGGCACGCTTGACCACGGCGTCGAACGAG
>JAFRNO010000155.1 GCA_017430155.1 Kiritimatiellia bacterium
CCGGCACGCAGCAGGACGCGAGCTCCGGCTCCTTCTCCGCGAGGGCGTCGATCACCATCTTCCACGCGGCGCGCGTCTCGGGCGACGCCTGCGCGCAGAGACGGCGGCGACTGATGAACATCAGTTCCGAGGCGTTCGCAATGCACTCGTGCTCCACGGGCGCGTCCTGCGGCTTCACGGTGCGGTCCTCGCCCGTGCGGTCGGTGCGCTGCGTCGAGACGAAATGCTCGATGCCGTACTTGTGGCGCACGAAGTGCACGCTCACCCAGTACGGCAGGTTGCCCCACTTCCACGACACGAGCAGCTTGCGGATCGGCGAATGCTCCGCGAGGAGGATGCGCCGCTTCCACGCCGGCGTGGGCTCCTTCGTGCCCGCGCCCATGCGGATCGTCGTGCGGCCCGCGTCCGCGACCTCGCGCCACGTGCCGATCACCTTCAGGAATCTCAGGACGGTCTGCTCCATTGCGGCCCCCTCACTTGGCTGTCAGTTCAAACACGGCGGAGTCGTAGTCGCCGCGAAGCCGCACGGGCAATCCCATGGCCATGAGCGACTTGCCGCTCAGCGCCTTGCCGTCGACGCGGCAGTGCTTGTCCTTGACGACGTTGATCTCCTTCACCTTGTACGTCTTGCCCTCGGCGAGGCCCTGCAGCGCGAGCGGCGGCACGAAGTCGCTCCAGTTGCCGCGCGCGAGCCCCCAGAGGAACACGACCGCGTGCGAGGCGTCGCCGTTCACGTACATGAGCGCCGCGTAGCTGTTGCCGTACGGGGAGACGAGACGGTAGAGGTCGCCCTGCTGCACGGTCGGGCGGATGCGCTTGTAGTCGGCCACGCACTTCTTCGCGAAGGCCACGTCCTCCGCGGACATGTTCTTCGGATGCAGTTCGAAGCCGAGGCGCGCGCTCATCGCCACGTCGAAGCGGAACTTGAGCGGCGTCGTGCGCTTCGTCTGGTGGTTCGGCACGTCCGTCACGTGCGCGGCGAGCGTGCAGGCCGGGTAGAACTGGCTCTCGCCCCACTGAATGAACACGCGCTCGCGCGCGTCGGAGTCGTCCGAGCCCCAGAACTCGTCCGCGTAGCGCAGGAAGCCGTAGTCCACGTGGCCGCCGCCCGACGAGCAGGCCTGGATGTCCACCTGCGGGTACTTCGCGCGGAGCTTCGCGAGGAGGTCGTAGAGGCCCACGGTGTAGTCGAACGGCAGGTTCGCCTGGTGCGCCGCGTCGAGGTAGGTGGAGCCCATGTTGTAGAAGTCCGCGTTCGCGTCCCACTTGATGTAGGAGAGGTCGGGGATCTTCGAGTAGAGCGCGTCGAGCTGGTCGTAGATGTTCGCGCGCACCGCCGGGTTCGAGTAGTCGAGCACGGTCTCGGAGCCGCCGCGGCCCACGTTGACCGGACGGTTCTTCTCGCGGATCACCCACTCGGGGTGCGCCTCGTAGAGCCAGCTGTTGGTGTTCACCATCTCCGGCTCCACCCAGAATCCGAACTTGAGCCCGCGCGCCTTCGCCTCGTCGCTGAGGCCCACGAGGCCGTGCGGAAGCTTCTCCGGGTTGATCACCCAGTCGCCGAGGCCCACCTTGTCGCGGTGCACGTCGTCGCGCGCGTACTTGCCCGTGCCGAACCAGCCGTCGTCCAGCACGAACAGCTCGCCGCCCATCTCCTTCACGCCGTCCATCATGTCGTGCAGCACCTGCTCCGTGAAGCTAAAGTAGCTGCCCTCCCAGCTGTTGAGCAGCACGGGGCGGAGCTTGTGCCCGGCGGGCAGCTGCCAGTCGCGCGCCCAGCGGTGGATGTTGCGGGAGATCTGCCCCTTGCCGGTCGCCGAGAACGTGAACGCGAACTTCGGGAGCGTGATCGACTTGCCCGCGTCGAGCACGTACGCGCCGGCGGACGTGTCCGCGCCCGCGCGCACCTCGACGAAGTCGCACTGGTCGCGCTGCACGCTGATGTTCCACATGCCCGACCAGCAGAGGACGCCGCCGATCACGCGCCCCGCCGTCTCCGAGGCCCTGTCGCCGAACGTGAGCATCACGCTCGCGTTGTTCTCCCACGCGTCCCGCACGCCGCTCCGGGAGCCGATCGTGACGGTCTGGCCGCGCTCCAGCGCGCTCTCGCGCAGCTGCGCCTCCGCAGCCCACTGCCCGGTCGCGCTCTGCACGTAGAAGGAGTTGGCGAGGAGCGGGAAGTCCATCGCGAAGGAGTCCATGCGGCCGAGACGCACCGCGCCCGGCTCGCCGTTCTCCAGTTCGACCCACGTCTCGATCACGTCGCACGCCTCGAAGGCGCGGAAGTGCTGGACCACGTGGAACGGATAGGCGCGGTCGCGCTGCTTCAGCACGAGATGCGTCACGCCGGGCGCGTCCGGCACGGTCTGGGCCTTCTCGCCCACGAGGTGGAGCGTCGGACAGCCGTCCGCGTGCGTCACCTGCAGGCCGCCCCACTTGTTGAAGCCGTAGCCGCCCTCCTTGTCGCCGCCGTAGGCCGCGTAGGCCGCCGGACGCCGCTGCGCAATGTGGTTGCCGCCCGACCAGCGGTTCCACGCAAGGGCCGCGACGTCGGACGCGGCGGACACCTTCGCGCCGTAGTGGACCATGTTCCACGCGCCGTTCTCGCGGCGGAAGGCCATCGTGGTCGATTTCGTCTGGAGGAGGAATTCATCCCCCGTTTCCACCGCGCCGGCGACGCCGGCGAGACAGGCGGCCAGCGCCGCAATCTTGACTGTCGCGTTCATGCTTTTCTCCTCGTTCCGTGTGCTCCGCGCATTCCGTGGTTTTATAAAACTAGCAGAGACGGTCGCCCCAGAACGGCAGCACGGCCACGCCGCCCGCCGCCTCGACGTTCGCCACCTGCTTCTGCCCGTCCTTGAAGCGGAAGCGCCAGCGGTCCTTCGCATGCCCCAGCTCGTGGAAGTGCGCGAGCACCGTCTTCTTCGGATGGAACTTCTGCACGCCGTCCGCCGCCTTGAGCCCGCAGTGCGGATGCACGATCCACAGGTCGGGAGCGTCGGCGGGGTTGAGCTTCGCGATGTTCTGTGAGTCTCCCGTGTGGAAGATGCGGAACCCGCCCACGTCGATCTCGAAGGTCGTCGTGAAGTCGATCAGGTAGGCGTTGTGGTCGGACAGCGCGGTCTTCACCGTCACGTCCTTGAACGTGAACGTCTTCTCCGCGCGCGTGTAGCCGCCGCTGCCCCTCTTGTTGAAATGCGCGCCGTAGTTGTCCAGGAAGTTACTGACCACCGTCTTGTGCTCGCGGTTGTTCATCGCCTCGTAGAAGCGGCGCGTGTAGTGGTCGAGGTGGTTGTGCGTGATGAGCGCGAAGTCGAGCGACGGGACGAGCTCCTC
>JAFRNO010000022.1 GCA_017430155.1 Kiritimatiellia bacterium
ATCTCCGCGCACGTCCAGAACACGAACACGCGCGCGCCGTCCGCCTTGCGGTACTCGTAGGTGCACACGGTGCAGTCCTTTGTGCTGAAACCGGAGTCGGCTACGCGCGTGAGGGTGTCGTCGAACACGCTCACCACGTTCTGCACGGCATAGTAGGCGCGCTTGACGGCGACGACCTCCTTCTCCTCGTTGGCGCGCAGAAGCCCCTTCAGGTTGATCTCGCGTCCCGTGTGGTTGAAGTCGCAGATCGTGAACACGCTCGACTCCACGTCGTGCCCGAGGTCACCGAGCATCCGGCGCATGTCCCACTTGGCCTGGCTGTACTCGCTCCAGGGGATGTTCGAGAGCGCGAAGCGCGTGGCCATCTCGCTCGGGCAGCCGTTCTCGCCCTGGCGCATCTTCGCCGCGGGGTTGTACTTCGCGAGCACGGCCTTCTGCGCCTCGACCTGGTCGTAGGACATCTCGGGCGCGGGCGCGTAGCCGTGGTAGATGATCGAGTCGAAGAGCTTCACGTCCTCGCCCATCTCCTTGAGGCACTCCTCGAGGAACTCGGCCTTGTTGCGGGCGAGCGAGAGGCCGGCGATGTACGCGTTGGGGACGTTGCGGCGGATGATCTTCGCGGTGCGCACGTTGAACGCCGCGATGGCGGCGGGCGTCTTCTTCGGCGTGCCGATGTCGGGCTCGTTCCACATCGCCCAGTCCTTCACGCGCCCGCTGAAGTGCTTCGAGAGGGCGTCCACCCACGCGTCCCATCCGGCGAGGCCCTCCTCGCTCGTTGGGAAGCCGCCGGCGAGGTCCCATCCGCCGCCGCCTTCGTAGACCGGGTTGCCGTAGTCGGTCTCGAGCATCGGCGCGATGCCCTGCGCGAGGGCGAAGTCCACCTGGTGGTCGAGCCAGGAGAAGTCGTAGACGCCCTTCTTGCGCTCGCACTTCGCCCAGCCGGCCTGCAGGCGGATCTTCTTGATGCCGAGCGGAGCGAGGAAGCGCTTGTACTCGTCGAACTTCGCGAAGTCGCGGTCCAGCACCTCGCAGCCGAGCGTCCAGTTGGAGCTGCGGATGTCCCTCACGCCGCGCGGCGCGAGCGTGCCCACCCGCTTCATGTTCACGCGGAGCGGGGACTCCACGCGGTCGGGCGCCGTGGACAACTCCACGCCCGACTGGGTCGCGCACCCGGCCACCAGGGCCGAACAGACGGTCGCCCGGACCGCCATCATCACACTTCCTGTTTTCATCTTCTTTGTTCCTTTCTTGTTAAATCCTAAGCGGTCCGGGTGCCGGCGAGCAGCGCCTTGAGATAGCCGTTCGCGAAGAGGCGGCCCAGCGTGAAGTAGCCGGGGACGCAGTCGGCCGTCAGGAGACGGTCCCCCTCCATCTCCGGCACGTGGTCGCCGCGCACAGGCACGTCGAGTCCGAGTTCGCGGTACACGCGCATGAGCGCGAACTGGTCGGTCGTCCCCTGGTCGTGGAAGAGCTCCGTGAAGTCCTCCTTCGCCCCCTCCACGTCGCGCACGTGGATGAACGCAATCCGCCTCCCGAAATGGCGCGCGGCCGACTCGAGGTCTTCGCCCATCAGCTTGAAGTTCGCCTGGCAGAACGTGACGGCGTTCGACGGCGACGGCGCGAGCGCATAGGCGCGGTCATAGGCCGCGACGCTGCCGAAGATGCGCGCGTAGCCGCCGAGCGACGGCAGGCACGGGTCGTCGGGATGGAGACCCATCCGCACGCCCGCGCGCTCGGCCACGGGCATCACGCGCCGGATGAAGTGCGCGTAATTCTCCCACACCTGCTCGGCAGTGAGCTTCAACACGGGAGGGGCGCAACTTGTTGCGCCCGCAGCGGTCGCAGCAAGCTGCGACCCTCCCAGCGCCTCACGGAGCGAGAAGTACGTGGCGCGTGCGCCGCCGCGCCCTTCGCGCACGCCCGTGCGCGCCCAACCGGTCCCCACCATGAAGTTGTAGCACAGCAACGGGATGCCGAGCCGCCCCATCGACTCGAGCAGCTCGCAGTAATGCGCCAGCGCCTCCTCGCGGTCGCGACAAGCGCGACCGCTCCCGCTTGCGCCATGCTCCTTGATCGGCGCCATGTCGAACGGGTCGCCTTCCAGTCCGACGACTTTCAGGCCGGCGGACGCGAGGCGCGAGGCGAGGAACGAGAGCGTCTCGTACCGCCACGGATCGGGCAGACCCGTCAGCGACGGATTTACCTTCACGATGACGTCCGTGATCCCCATCTGGAGGCAGAGTTTCCAGAGCGGATGCGGCGTAGGCGGCACGAACTCAACCAGTTTCATCTTCTCTCTCGATTCCCTAACGACTAGCCACTAATCACTAACCACTAGCCACTAACCACTAACCACTAATCACACTCCCGCGGAGGCCAGGAACCCGCCGTCCACGGGCACGGTGATGCCCGTCACGAAGCCGGCCTTCTCGTCGTCGAGCAGCCACTCCACGCATCCGAGCAGCTCGGGCGCCTCGCCGAACCGGCCGGCCGGCGTGTGCGCGATCACCTGCTGTCCGCGCGGCGAGAACCCGCCGTCGGGCGTCATGAGGTACTGCTTCGATCGCTCGTTCACGAAGAAGCCCGGCGCCACGGCGTTCACGCGCACGTGCGCGGGCGCCATGTACTGCGCGAAGAACATCGTCCAGTTCGCGATCGCCGCCTTGCTCATCGCGTAGGGCGCCACGCGCGTGAGCGGACGGTACGTGTTCATCGAGCCGAAGTTGAGGATCGACCCGCCGCCGGCCTTCGCCATCTGCAGACCGAAGATGCGGCTCGGAACCACCGTACCGATCGTGTTGATCTCGAGCACGCTCTTGAACGCGTCCATGTCGATGTCCCAGAAGCCCCGGTCGGGATTAAGTGTCGCTTCGCGACTAAGTTCACTTGGCGCCGAAGGCGCACTTAGGCCCGCAGGGCCACTTAAATCAGCTTCGCTGAAACGCAGGCGCGTGGGCATCGCCTTCACGTTGTTGCCGCCGGCGCCGTTGACGAGGAACCGGCACGGGCCCCATTCGGCCAGCACGCGGTCCGCGATCGCCTGCATCGCCTTCTCGTCCGTCACGTCCCCCGGTTCGACGCGCACACAGGGCGGGACGCGCTCCTGCGCGTCCGCGGTCGCGCAGGAGCGCGACCCTCCCCTAATCTCTTCCGCCACCTTCTCCAGCTTCTCGCGCGTGCGCCCGATCAGCACCACCTTCGCGCCTTTCGACGCGAGGTCCTTCGCGATGCAGCTGCAGAGCGTTCCGCCCGCACCCGTCACCACCGCGACTTTGCCTTCACAGAAACTTGCCATTCCAATCTCCTTTTCAATCGCCTTCGATTCCTCACTCTTGCCCCACGGGCTCGGCCACGCCGGTCGGCGTGAGGTACATGAGCGGCGGATCCATGTTCGTGATGTCGAACGCCTGCTTCTTGTAAAGAACGTCGTACGTCAGGAATTTCTTCTTGATCGTCTCGGCGGCGCCACCCTTCCTCACGATGACGATGGCCTTGTCGCCAAGCATCGACCTCGCCGCGCCCGACCGGGGGCCGATCGGCAACATCTTCTTGCCGTCCGCCTGTCCGTCCCATTTACGCAGGAGCAACGCCGGATTGAAATTCGCCGAGACAAGGACGATGGCGTCGTCTGGCATTTTATCCGTCACGTTCGCGGCAATGCACCAGTCAAGACCGCTCGCGTTGATCGTCTTGCCGACAACGGCTTTTTTTCCGAGCGAGCTGAGCAAATCGCCGTCTACACAGGGATCCCATTCGGACGTCCCATAATGCTCCATGTCAAACAGCGCGGTGAAATACTCGAAGGCCGACGCGCTGGCCCGATCCGCGATGTCCTTCTTGTCTGCACCCGCCGTAGCTTTCGTGCGCGGCCACACCGAGCCTACGCCTGCAGACATGCGTTCGACGTTGGCTTGCATCATTCCCACATAAAGCTTGCGGCCATTCAGCGCCAGAACCGAGGCATTCGCGCTGAGCATCGCAGATGAAATCGCAGGAAAAAGCGCCCCGGCCATCACGCCGCCGACCCCAAAACTGCCGGAATGAATCTCTACTTGCCCGTTCGAGCCGCCGATCTTCACGTCCTCTGCCATTTTTTTCATGTCCGCAGGAATATTGGGCACATTGGCAATCTGAGCCTGTATGCCCATCAATCCCGTCTTCGCCAGCGTTCGGAGCTGGTCGGCATCCTTCTCCGACGCAGTCGTCAGTCGCAGCGTATCCGACAACATTCCGCTCGGCAACACCTTCGTGTCGGTGGTCAAGTCACCAAGTCCATAGAGAAGTTCCTCTCCGTTAGGAATGATCATTTTGACCATCTTCAAATCGCCAGGCACCGTGTTCTTCCGCACGAGATCGCCAATCCCGGAAAGACGGAATCGCATCAATTCCCCTTCCGCAGCCAAGAAACCTCCTAGTCCGTCGCCATTTCCGTCCCCTTTGCGGTAGAGGCGGATCTGCCTGGCGAGCGCATCGCGCGACATCGCCACCAGAACGAGATTTCCGTCGAGCGCCGTCACATGCGGATCGACGTGCAGCTTCTTCATCTCCGTGGCGTCTTTGTCATCCTTTGGAACGAACCGCCACGCCGTCTCGCCTTCAAGCGCCAGTTCCTCAAACGAAGCTCCGGCTTCGGGCTCTTCCTGAATGGCCGAAATCAATTTCTTCAGATCAACCTTCCCGCCGACCGCCACGGACAATCCTTCCAGACGGGGTACGCCGTCCGAGATTTCAATGGCCGGCATCGACACCACGGCCCAACGTG